>JBGPJS010000204.1:0-6980 GCA_041485505.1 Gemmatimonadota bacterium
CACTGTTCCCAGTCCCGTTCACTGTTACTGCTCCCATTCCTTATTCTCCTGTTTTCCTGTTCACTGTTAACTGTTCACCGTTCACTGTTGGAGTCCCCCATGACGATCGCCGAAGCGTTGCTCCCCGAATTCGATCAGGAAATGGCCAGCACCCGTCGCCTCCTGGAGCGCACTCCCGAAGCCCACGCGGGCTGGAAGCCCCACCCCAAGTCCATGGGTCTGGGCCAACTCGCGATCCACGTCGCCACCCTGCCGGGCTGGATTACCATGACGCTGCAACAGACCGAGTTTGATGTTCACCCGCCCGGTGGCTCATCCTACAAGAATCCGGAATTCCAGTCGACCAAGGCGCTCCTGGCGCTCTTCGATGAAAGCGTCAAGGGCGCCCGCGCCGCGCTTGCAGCAGCCTCGGACCGCGATTTCATGGTCTCCTGGACCCTCAAGAACAACGGGGTGGCCGCATTCAGCCTGCCCCGGGTGGCCGTGGTCCGGTCCTTCGCCATGAATCATCTCATTCATCACCGAGGGCAGTACGACGTCTATCTCCGGCTCAGAGACGTCCCCTTGCCGCAGATCTATGGGCCGACGGCGGACGAGCCGATGTGAATTAGTTCCGAGTTCCGAGTTCCGAGTTCCGAGTGGCCTCACCAGCGGCGCAGAACTCGGGCCTTGAAATTCGGAATTCGGAACTATGCACTCGAGCCTCTGAACTTAGAACTTAGAACTTAGAACTTAGAACTTAGAACTTAGAACTTAGAACTCGGAACTCGGAACTCGGAACTAAGGAACAAACAATGTCGCAATCCGACCACCACCGCCGTATCGACTACATCGAGTTCTCCGTCCAGAGCGTGGCCGATGCCAAGCGCTTCTACGGAAGCGCCTTCGGCTGGAGCTTCGAGGACTACGGCCCCGACTACGCCAGCTTCAATGACGGCCGGCTCGCCGGCGGCTTCACCACCGAGGGCACCGCACGAGGCGGCGGCCCCCTGGTCGTGATCTATGCCACCGACCTCGAAGCCATGGAAAAGACGGTGACCGGAGCGGGCGGCAAGATCGTCCGCCCCATCTTCAGCTTCCCCGGCGGACGGCGGTTCCATTTCACCGATCCGAGCGGGAACCAGCTGGCTGTCTGGTCGGACAAATAAGACGGAGTGCTGCGTGCTGAGTGCTGGGTGCTGGGTGCTGGGGTGAGAAGATATCTCGCGATGCGTTCTCAGCACTTAGTACTTAGCACTCAGCACCCAGCACCCAGCACCCAGCACCTTGGAAAATGCGCCACGTCCTCTTCATCGATCCCCCCGCCTTCTGTACCACCGTCGAAGGCCTGGTGGCGCCCGCACTCAGGGAGCGCCCCATCGCGGTTGCCCCTCCCGGGGCCGACCGCGCCACGGTGCTGGCGCTCTCCGCCGAGGCGAGGACCGCGGGGATTACCCGCGGCATGCCGGTGCAGCGGGCCCGGAAGCTCTGCCCCGATCTCATTCTGCTGCCGCCCAATCCGCGGCTCTACGCCCGGGCCTCCCAGGCGCTGCACGACATCCTGCGCCGCTACGCGCCGATCATCGAGCCCAGAGGATACGGCCACGCGTTCCTCGACGTCAGCGGGACCGGCCGCCTCTTCGGTCCTCCGGTGGATGTCGCCGCCCGGATCCAGCGCGAGGCCCGGGAGCGGATCCGGCTGCCGCTCTCCGTCGGGGTCGCGGCGAATAAGCTGGTGAGTGAAGCGGCTGCGGCAGTGACAAAGGATGAACAGTGGGACAGTGGGACAGTGGGATTAATCGATGTCCCAGTCGGCAGCGAGCCAACATTCCTGGCCCCCCACCCGGTCGAGATTCTCCCCGATCTCGATCCCGACATCCGCGAGCGGCTCGACGACTACCAGCTCGCCCTGATCGGCGAGATCGCCGCCCTCGAGGAACGGCAGCTCTCAGCCGTCTTCGGGTCCGCCGGACGGCTGCTGCTGGCCCACGCCCGCGGCATCGATCCCCGCCCCGTCCTGCCTCCGGAACAGAAGGCGGAGTTCCGCGCCGTCCACACCCTGGCGACCGATACCAACGCCCTCGGCGTCCTCCATGCCCTGCTCCGCCGGCTCAGCGAGCGACTGGGATCTCGCTTACGGGGACGCCGGCTGACCGCCCGACGCATCACGGTGAAGCTGGCGTACACCGATTACGCCACGGTGCAGCGCAGCCTCCCGCTGGCACCCGCGTCGCTCGATATCGAGCTCTGGGACGCCGCCCGCCGAGCCTTTACCCTGGTCAACCAGCGCACCCTCGCGATCCGCGCCGTGGGCATCACGGTGGATCGGCTGCTGGAGGCGGATCTGCAATTGGATTTGTGGGACGGCGGAACGGCGGAAGGGCGGAACGGCGGGAAGACGCTCACAGGGGGTGAGGTCGCCCTGCAGCACGCCATGGACCGGATCCGCACCCGATGGGGTACGAGCGCAGTCCTCACTAGGAACTAGGACTCAGAACTCAGAACTCAGAACTCGGAACTCGGAACTCGGAACTCGGAACTCGGAACTACCATATGAGAACGACCTTGCCGAAGGTCTCGTCCCGCTCCATCGCCGCATGCGCGCGGGCCAGCTCAAGCATCGGATACGTGGTCCCAACCACGGGGCGAAGGGGTGGGGGTCCCGCCGTTCCGCGACCGTCAGGGAGTCCTTTAGGGCCGTCCCGCCGTCCCGCTGAAAACAGCGGCAGCAGCTGCTCCCGGAACTCGCGCGCCAGCTGGCGCCGCTCCTCCGGCCCGCGGGTGCGCATCACGCTGCCGATCACCTCCAGGCGCTTGCGCATGATGACGTTGAGGTCCGCCTCGGCGCGGGCCCCCTGGAGCAGGCCCAGCAGCACCAGTCGCCCCCGCGAGGCCAACAGGTCGAGATTGTCCGCCAGCGCTCGGCCGCCCAGGACGTCGAGCACCACGTCCACCGGCTCCGTCACCTGGGATCGGAACGGGAGGCTACTGGTATCGATGCCGATGTCCAGACCGTACTCCCGGGCCTGCGCCAGCTTGGCCGGGGTGCGCGAGGTGCCGAGGGTGGTCGCCCCGATCCGCTTCGCGATCTGGGTCGCGGCGGTGCCGATCCCGCTGCCCACCGCGTGGATCAGCACCCGCTCGCCGGCCCGGAGCCGAGCCCGGGTAACCAGGGCATCGTATGCCGTGAGGAAGGCCTCTGGGATCGCGGCCGCGGCGACCAGGCTCACCCCGTCCGGCACCGGCAGCGCTTCCTCCTCATGGAGCACCACGGCTTCGGCGTGGGCGCCGCCGCCCACGAGCGCCATGGCAGAGTCGCCGACACGCCAGCGGGTGACCCCAGGGCCCACGGCATCTACCGCCCCGGCGCACTCGAGACCGGGGATGTCGGCCGGCCAGCCAGGCGGGGCGGGATAGTGCCCTCGGCGCTGGACGAGGTCCGCGCGGTTGAGTCCGGCGGCATGAACCCGGAGCCGGATCTGGTGGGGACCGGGTTCGGGGGTCGGCACCTCACGGAACTCGATGACTTCGGTTCCACCGGCTGCTGCATAGATAGCGGCACGCATAGTGAAAGAGTAAACAGTGAACAGTAAACAGTGAACAGGGCGGGCTCGTTGGCTCCTCATCCTGAGCGAAGCGAAGGATCTACTCCACGGACTAGAAGCCGGCAGAGGAAGATCCTGTTCACTGTTTACTGTTCACTGTTTACTCTCATCGGCTAACGGCTAACGACTAACGGCTATGTCTACCTACTGCCAACTCGCCCCCGGCCACGAATGGCACGGGCCCTATCACGACCGTGAGTACGGCTTCCCGCTGACTGGCGACGCCGAGCTCTTCGAGCGCCTGGTCCTCGAGATCAACCAGGCCGGTCTCTCCTGGCTCACTATTCTCAAGAAGCGCGAGGCCTTCCGGCTCGCCTACGATCACTTCGATCCCGGGGTCGTGGCGCGGTACGGCGCCCGGGCCCGGCGGCGTCTGCTCGCCGATGCCGGGATCATCCGGAACCGGCTCAAGGTGGACGCCGCGATCGCCAACGCCGAGGCGATTCTCCAGCTGCGCGACACCCACGGCAGCTTTCACGGCTGGCTCACTGCCCATCACCCTCGACCCAAGGCGGACTGGGTCAAGCTCTTCAAGCAGACCTTCCGCTTCACCGGCGGCGAAATCGTGGGAGAATTCCTGATGAGTACCGGGTACCTGCCGGGGGCGCATCAACCCTCCTGTCCGATCTACAGAAAGATCATGAAACTCAAACCAGCGTGGACAATGGAAACACAGAGGCACAGAGAACACAGAGGAAAACAATAAAATCGTTTGTTCTCTGTGTCCTCCGTGCCTCTGTGTTTAACAATTGTTTACTCATCTACACGTCCATACCCACTTCTCCTTCGGCATCGGTGCCTCCAGTCCCGAAGCCCTGCTCGCGGCCGCGGCCGCGCGCGGATTTACCACGCTCGCGTGCACCGACACCAACGGTGTCTATGGCGCGGTGGAGTTCCAGCAGGCGGCCGAAGCCGCGGGCATCCGCCCCATCCTGGGCGCGCATCTCGTGGCCGGCGGAGAGGCGGCGGTGGTCCTCGCCACCGACGAGCGCGGCTGGGGGGCGTTGTGCCGGGCGGTGACGTGGGTGCATTGGCGGGCAGGCGGGCAGGCCCTAAAGAACTCCCTCGGGCTCGAGTCGCCGCAAGCGGCTCCTAAGGGGCCCTCGGTCGCGGGCAGGCGGGCGGAAGCAACTGAGGCTGTGCTGTCGACGCAGTTGGCAACGGACCGGTGTGGTCTCATCCTGATTTCAACCGACATTCCCCTCCTCGAGCGTGTCCTCCAGGTAAGTGGACCGGTAGACCTTTACGCAGAGCTACGACCCGGGAAAGAGCGTCATGCCGTCCTCGCCGCCGCGCGGCGGATGGGAATTCCGTCCGTCGTTACCAATGCCGTGGTGATGGCCAACTCCGAGGACTGGTCCCGTCATCGGCTGCTCCGGACGATCTCCCTCAATACAACACTGTCCGCCTGCCCGCCCGCCCGCCTGTCCGCCCGGGAGGCGTGGCTGCGGCCGGGGGACCACCTCGCCCGCCACTTCCCCGACTGTCCCGAGGCCCTGCGCGCCAGTACCGAGATCGCCGAGCGCTGCCGCTACCGCATTCCCATCGGCCGAGTCGTGGCGCCCAGGATCGCCACGGCGGAGGAATCGTTGGCGCGACTGCGCGCCCTAGCCTACCAGGGGGCCGAGCGACGCTACGGGACCATCGCCCCGGTGACTCGCGACCGCCTGGAGCACGAGCTTGCCATCATCGCGCAAAAGAGCTTCGCCGACTACTTCCTCGTGGTCCGCGACATCGTGGAGAACGGCCCCACCCACTGCGGCCGGGGCTCCGTAGCCAATTCGATCGTCAGCTACTGCCTGGGCATAACCCATGTCGAGCCGCTCGGCGCCGGACTGCTCTTCGAGCGGTTTCTCAATCCCGAACGGAAGGACCCGCCCGACATCGATCTCGATTTTCCCTGGGATGAGCGCGACAAGGTTCTGGCCTACGTCTTTCAGCGCTATCCCCATCCCCAGGCCGCGATGGTCGCCAACCACAATTGCTTCCGGCTCCGGGGCGCGCTCCGCGAAGTGGCCAAGGTGCATGGCCGACCGCCGGGCGAGATCCGGGAGATCACCCGTCGCTTTCCCTGGTTCAGCGACAGCGGGTCGCTCGCCGACCTGCTGGCGAGCCACCCGAACTTTCAGGGGCTCGAGCTCCCCGCCGTCTGGCGGGATCTCGCCGCCCAGGCCCAGCCGCTGGTGGGTATCCCCCGCCACCTCTCGCTCCATCCCGGTGGCGTGGTCATCGTCCCCACCGCGCTCACCGACTACGTCCCGGTGGAACCCGCCGTCAAGGTGCTCGACGGTTTCCCCGACCTCACCGTTCCCGTCATCCAGTTCGAGAAAGACGGCGCCGAGGACGCGGGGCTGGTGAAGATCGACCTGCTGGGCAACCGCTCGCTGGCCGTCATCCGGGACGCGATCGCCGCGGTGAAGGAACACACCGGTCGCGCCATCGACTACACCTCCTCGGATCCCGAAGACGACGAGCCCACCAAGGCTCTCTTCCGCACCGGGCAGACCATGGGGGTCTTCTATACCGAATCGCCCGCGTCCCGCCTGCTCTGTGCCAAGTCGAAGGCGGATACCTTCGAGCTCCTGGTCCTCAATACCAGCATCATCCGCCCGGCGTCCAACCGGTTCATCCGGCTCTACCTCGAACGGCTCCACGGCAATCCCTATGAGCCGCTGGATCCCTGCCTGCGCGATACGCTCGCCACCACCTTCGGCGTCATGGTCTACCAGGAGGACGTGGTCAACGTCTGCGCCGCGTTTGCGGGCATGCCGCTCGCCGCCGGCGACGGGCTCCGCAAGGCGCTCTCCAAGAAACGCCCGGTCAAGCATCTGGCCGCCTACGCCGAGGAGTTCTTCGCCGGCGCCTCGGCGCTGGGCCGTGATTTGGAGAGCGCCAAGCGGGTCTGGGAGATGGTTATGTCGTTCGCGGGTTACAGCTTCTGCAAGGGGCACTCCTGCTCCTACATCCGCGTGGCCCAGCATTCGTGTTACCTCCGAGCCCACTATCCCGCGGAGTTCATGGCCGCGGTGCTGGCCAACGGAGGCGGGTTCTACGCGGCCTTCGCCTACGTGGCCGAAGCCATGCGGATGGGACTCACCGTGCTCCCGCCCGACGTCAATGCGAGCGAGTTCCGCTGCCTCGGGAGGGATCGCGAGCTCCGCATCGGACTGCAGTTCGTGAAGGGGCTATCGGCGAGCGCCGCGGAGTGCCTGCTCTCCGCTCGCGGCGGTACGGCGGTAGAGCTTGCCCCGAGCGGAGCGAGGGGGCGGGAAGACGTTAAGGCGGCCGCTCCATCTACCGCAGGGTGATGGCGTCGGACGCCGCGTGCACGTTTAAGCTCGAGCCTTCCAACGGCGGCGCCACGCCAGCCGGCAAACGCAGGTCCACTCGTTGGCC
>JBGPJS010000205.1:0-6959 GCA_041485505.1 Gemmatimonadota bacterium
GCCTATCCGGACGGCGACCTGGTGGTCCTCGGATTGCTCAAGGGAAGTTTTATATTTGTGGGCGATCTGGTCCGGCAGATCGAACGTCCCCTGCAGGTGGACTTCCTGGTGGCCAGCTCCTACGGGGCCGGCACCCGATCGACCGGCCGGGTTCGCCTGCTGTACGACCCGGAGACCAGTCTTGAAGGGAAACATATTCTGCTGGTTGAGGATATAATTGATAGCGGCCGGACACTGAAGCGGTTGGTGTCCGTCCTGAAACGGCGCCGGCCCCTCAGTCTGGCCATCTGCGCCTTGCTCCACAAACAGCTGGCGCCGGAGCCGCCGAAGGAACTGCGATTTCTGGGCTTCAATGCGCCACCCGCGTTTCTGGTCGGTTACGGTCTCGACAACGCGGAGCAGTTTCGTCACTTGCCGTTCATCGCGGAAATGGGATAAATGTCGGACCGAATGCCTTCACGAACGCCCCGGCCCAACTGGGGCAACCTGAGCAAGAATCTCGCGCTATGGCTCCTCGTGGCCCTGGTGGCGATGGCGCTGTTCGAGATGATGAACAGCCAGGGCCGCACTACCCAGGAGTTCACCTATACCGACTTCAAGAAGCAGCTGGAGGCCGGAAACGTGGCCACGGTCACGGTCTACGACGGGAAGCAACTCGATGGCGACTTCCGCACCCCGGTACCCCAGGACGGCCGGCCGGCGCACCGCTTCGTGGTCCTGCTTCCGATCAGCAACAGCGAGGCCTTCCTCTCTGAACTGGAAAAGGCCGGGGTTCCGATCAGCGCCAAGGAACCGAAGGTCGGGATTACCAATTTCATTCTCGCGGCGCTCCCTTGGGTGGTGATCATCGGTCTCTGGCTGTTCCTGCTGCGCCAGCTGCAACAGGGCGGCAGCCGGGCCTTCTCCTTCGGTAAGTCCAAGGCCAAGCTGCTCTCGGGCGATACCCCGAAGATCACGTTCGCGGACGTGGCCGGGGCCGATGAGGCCAAGGTCGAGCTGCAGGAGATCATCGAATTCCTCAAGGATCCCCAGAAGTTCACCCGGTTGGGCGGTCGGCTGCCCAAGGGGGCCCTGCTGGTCGGCCCGCCCGGGACCGGCAAGACCCTCCTGGCCAAGGCGGTGGCCGGCGAGGCGGGGCGGCCCTTCTTCTCGATGTCAGGATCCGACTTCGTCGAGATGTTCGTGGGCGTGGGGGCCAGCCGGGTTCGCGACCTCTTCGAGCAGGGTAAGGCCCACGCCCCCTGCATCATCTTCATCGACGAGATCGACGCCGTCGGTCGCCACCGCGGTGCGGGACTGGGCGGCGGGCATGACGAGCGCGAGCAGACCTTGAATCAACTGCTGGTTGAAATGGACGGCTTCGAGTCGAACGACGGGGTCATCCTCATCGCCGCTACCAACCGTCCCGACGTGCTTGATCCCGCCCTCCTCCGTCCGGGTCGATTCGACCGCATGATCGTCGTGGACGCTCCAGACGTCCGGGGCAGGGAGGGCATTCTCCGGGTCCACACTCGCAAGATCCCCCTCGGGACCGACGTCAAGCTCGACATTCTCGCCAAGGGGACACCCGGTTTGGCCGGCGCTGACCTTGCCAACCTCGTTAACGAGGCGGCGGTCCTTGCCGCCCGGCGCAACAAGACCCTGGTGGACATGCGGGACTTCGAGGACGCCAAGGACAAGGTCATGCTGGGCGTCGAGCGGCGCAGCCTCCAGATCTCGGAGGATGATCGTCAACTCACCGCCTTCCACGAGGCGGGGCACACCGTGGTCTCTCTCAAGGTCGTGGGCTCCGACCCCATTCATAAGGTGACCATCGTCCCTCGGGGTCGGGCCCTGGGCCTCATGACCTCCCTGCCGGAGAAGGACCGCTACGGGCAGACCAAGGAATTCCTGGTGGGGCGTCTTGCGATCAGCTTCGGAGGCCGGGTCGCCGAGGAGTTGGTCTTCGGGCCCGACAAGGTCACCACTGGAGCCGGGAGCGACATCGAACAAGCCACCGGCGTGGCGCGGCGCATGGTTACCCAGTTCGGCATGAGCGATCGGGTTGGGATGATGGCCGTCGGTGATCGCGAGCAGGAGATCTTCCTGGGCCGGGAGTTCGCGCAGCGACGCGAGATCTCCGAGCGCACCGCCGAGATGGTGGATGAGGAGGTCAAGCGCCTGCTGGACGAGGCTTACGCCCGGGCGCGCATGATCCTGACCGAAAACCGGGCTCTTCTCGACAACATCGCGGCCATGCTGCTGGAGCGGGAGACTCTGGACCGGGAGGACATTGATCTGTTGGCCCAGGGCAAGCCCCTCCCGTTGCCACCGCCCCCGCAAATGCCCCTGCCGTCCTACTCGCAGCCGACTCAGAGCCCTGAGGCCAGACCGACCCGGCCGCCAATCCTGGGTGCGCCGCCCGCGGAGCCCGCCGGCGCGTGAAGGCTTCCCCGCTGGCGGTTCACTCGCCGCGGGCAGTGTGGGATACCCTTCTCGCCCATGGGTGGGACGACATCCGGGCCGAGTCCGCCGCCAGCGGGCTCGGCCCGGTGGCTATTCATCTGACCGAGCTGTCGGAGCCGGTCATCGAGGCGCTGCTCCACCACGTCGGCAAACTAGGGCTGGAAGTGCTGACCGGACCGGACTGGGCGCTGCTCGCGGGATCCTACGCTCGGTTCGGAGCTCTGGCGCGCCCCTGGATGGTGCCGCCCCCGCTGGCTGAAATCGCCGTGCAGGTCGGCCTCGCGCTGGCTCCCGAACCTCCGAGAGAATGGAGCACCGCCCGCGGCCCGGTCCGCCTCGAGAAGCCAGTGATCCTGGGCATTCTGAATATCACCCCCGACAGCTTCAGCGACGGCGGAAAATTCAATTCGATCGACACCGCGCTGGCTCAGGCCGAGAAGATGCTTGAAGAAGGGGCCGATCTCCTGGACCTCGGTGGGGAGTCGACCCGCCCGGGGCGCCCCGCGCCAGTGCGCGAAGCCGAAGAGCTGGCCCGGGTCATTCCGGTCATCGAGGCCATTGTGGTGCGGCATCCCTCGGCCCTGATTTCGGTGGATACCGTGAAGTCCGGGGTTGCCCGGGCCGCGATGGCGGCCGGCGCCGCGGTGATCAATGACGTCTCGGCCTTTCGGCTGGATCCCGCCATCGGGAACGTGGCTTCCGCCACCTGCGCCGGCATCATCCTCATGCACTCCCGCGGTAACGTGAGCGACATGGCCACGCTGGATCATGCCCATTACGCCGATCTGATCGGCGAGGTCGCGGGGGAACTGAAGGGGGCCCTCGACACCTGTACCAGCCGGGGGATTCCGGCGGAGCGGATCGTGCTCGACCCCGGATTCGGGTTTGCCAAGTCGCCGGAACAGAGCATCCAGCTCTGCGACCGTCTCTCCTCCCTTCTTTTCCTGGGCCGGCCCGTCCTGGTCGGTCCCTCTCGGAAGCGCTTTCTGGGGAATATCACGGGGCGCGAGGTGGAGCAGCGGGACGTCGCGACCGCAGCGGCTTGCGTCATGGCCTGGGAGCGGGGGGCGCGCCTTTTCCGGGTTCACAACGTCGCGGTGGCCCGCGATGCGTTGGCGGTGGCGTGGGCCGTAAGGGGTGAGCGGTGAACGACCATCTCACGCTCCTCACCCCGGGCTGGCGGGATCTGGTCGAGATCATCCTGGTCGCCTTCGTGATCTACCGGGCACTTCGGTTTCTCACCGGTACCCGGGCGCTCCAGATCGTCTTTGGGCTCCTCGTCCTGTTGGCCATTTACGTCGGCTCCTTCCTCCTCAAGTTCACCATGATCACCTACCTGCTCGGTGTGCTGTTCACCTATGGTGCCTTCGCGGCGCTGGTGGTGTTCCAGCCGGAGGTAAGGAGCGCCCTGGCGCGACTGGGCCAGTCCCGGGTTCTGGGGATCTTCGCCGGCGGACCGGCGTCCAACATCGCCACGCAGGTCGCCGAGGCAGTGGAGCGGTTGAGCCGCAACGCCACCGGCGCCATCATCGCGATCGAACGCGAAATCGCGCTGGATGAGTACGTGGCTTCGGGTACCGCCATTCACGCGACCGTCTCGGCCGACCTTCTGGCGACCATCTTCACGCCCTATTCTCCCCTCCACGACGGGGCAGTCATCATACGGAGCGATCAGATCGTGGGCGCTGCCTGCATCCTTCCGCTCACCCAGTATCCAGTGGCGGACCGGTCCCTCGGCACCCGTCACCGGGCCGCACTGGGTCTTTCTGAAGAGACCGATGCTCTTGTTATCGTGGTGTCGGAGGAATCATCCACAATTTCACTCGCGATTCACGGTAAACTTTACCGCGCAATGACCCCCGAGGTGATCGAAGACGTGCTGGCCGGCCGGAAGTCCGCGGAGCAACTGGCTCCGCCGGCTTCCGTCGCCCCAGTCTGATCGCCGGTCATTTCTCTCTCGGTTCCTCTCTCGATTCTTTCTCCCGCTTCCCAATGCCGCCACCTCGTCCCCCCTACCGATGGGCCCTCCTGGCCTCCGGGCTCGTTCTGGCCGGCTATGTGGCCTCGCTGGCTCCGACGGTCACCTTTTGGGATGCGGGAGAGTTCATCGCCTCGGCCAGGATCCTGGGAATTCCTCATCCTCCCGGGACTCCGCTCTTTGTGCTGATCGCCCACGTCTGGGGGTGGTTGGTTCCATTCGGAGAGTACGCCTTCCGGCTCAACCTGCTCAGCGCCCTCTTCAGCGCGGCGGGGGCTGGGTTTCTCTTCCTGATCGTGCAGGAGACTCTCGCCCATGGGGCCGAGGCAAGCACCGTAGGTGAGACCAGGTTCCTGCGGATCGGGGGCGCGCTGGCCGCGACCCTGATCGCTGGGTTCACCTTTACCCAGTGGCAGAACTCCAACGAGACTGAAGTCTACGCTGTCGCGACCTTCGCAATCACGGCGATCGGTTGGCTCTGCCTGGTCTGGCGAAGTCGGCGAGGCACGCCTGGAGCGGCCCCGATCCTCCTGCTGATGCTTTACCTGGAGGGTCTCTCCATCGGCAACCACCTGCTTGCCTTGCTGGCGGGTCCGGCTGTCATAGCCTTCCTGGTCGTCACTCTTCTCGGAGCTCCTGCGGCCAGCGCCGGCGAACGAAGAGCGGAGTGGGCCCGCACGGCGGTCGTCGCCGGGGCTTGGGCCTTGCTCATCGGGACCGGTCTCGGGAGTAGCGCGATCACCGTTATCGGGGGGGCCTGCCTGGTGGTCGCGGCGCTGTTCGCGGCAGGGGCAGGGGAAGTCGGCTTCGCGGTGCTCTCCCTCGTAGTCGCCGCGGTCGGGGTCACCAGCTACCTCTACCTCTACATCCGCGCCGGCCAGCACCCGATGCTCAACGAAGCGGGGCCGGACAATTTCCAGAGTCTCCTCGCGGTCATCCGGCGGGCCCAGTATCCGGTGCGCACGCCGCTCGACGATCCCACCATTCCTCACGGGTCCGACAACCCGGGACGCACCCTGAGCCTGTTCGGCATGCAGTTGGTGAATTATGTCCAGTACTTCGACTGGCAATGGGCCAATGGCGTCAAGGGAGCGTTGCAGTTCTCGGCTGGCGTCCTTCCCTGGCGCTCTCTCTTCACCCTTCTGTTCGGCTGGCTCGGACTCCGCGGCCTCTGGTGGCAGCGCAGGGCAGATCGCTCCGGCTGGTGGCTGCTCTTCGTCCTGTTTCTCACCACCGGCCTCGCGCTTGTGATCTACATGAACTTCAAGCCTGGCTACAGCCTGTTCTATGATCGCTATCCCACGCCATCGGATCACGAGGTCCGGGAGCGGGACTACTTCTTTGTGGTGAGCTATCTGGTATGGGGAATCTGGGCGGGATTGGGACTGACCGATCTGGCCCAGCGGGTCCTGCGACGTCGCGGAGGGCCCTCGCGGCTGATCTCCGCCGGTTTGCTCGGGCTGGCGATTGTCCCCTTCGTGCTCAACTTTCCCGCGGCGACTCGCCGCCAGGGTCCCGATGCCCGCCTCGCCGCCGATGTCGCTTACGATCTCCTCAACTCGGTGCCTCCCTACGGCATCCTGTTCACCTATGGAGACAACGACACCTTTCCACTCTGGTGGGCCCAGGAGGTGGCAGGGATTCGTCGCGACGTGACGGTGGTTTGTCTCGCGCTGGCGCAGACCGACTGGTACATGCGCCAGCTCCGGGACAACCCGATCCGTCCCTTCGACGAGGCCGCCGCACCCGCCATCTGGCGGGGACTCAATCCGACTAGGCCGGACTGGCCCACCCACACCATGACGGATGCGGAGATCGCAGCGGCGCAGCCGACCATCCTCCAGGACTCAGTACCGGTCCAGATTGGCCCGCTCAGGCACACCTTTCCACCGAGGACGGTCCTCTACGGCAACGATCTGGTCTCGATCCGGATTCTGCAGCAGAATCTGGGCAGGCGACCCATCGCCTGGGCGATCACCACGGGACGCGACTTCCAGGGCCTCGACCAATTCGTGGTCCAGCAGGGACTGGTCAACCGCCTGCTCACCGCGGCACCCGACCCGCGGGCCGATTCGATTGTCGTGGGCCAGCTCGGCACCGGCGCGGTCGATCTCCGAACCACGGAACGACTGGCCTGGGAGACCTATCGATACGCCGATCTGCTCGGAGGGTCACTTGACCGGCTGGAGGCCACCAGCGCCGGCATGGCCAACACCCTTTCGCTTCCTTTCACCCAGCTCGCCTCTGCTTACGACGCCCAGGGAGACCGGGAACGGACCCTCAAGAATCTGGAACAGGCCGCCCGGCTCTCCTCGCGCCGGGACGTCCGGGAGGCGTTGGAACAGATTCGACTCCTGCCGCGAGCGAGCGATAGTGCGATGAAGAAATAGTTCCGAGTTCCGAGTTCCGAGTTCCGAGTCCGAGTCCGAGTTCCGGGTTCCGAGCCGTTCCGCCTTGCTTAGGGCCGGTTGCCTTGGAGAATGGTCTCGCTACTCTGCGCCTCGGAACTCGGAACTCGGAACTCGGAACTCGGAAC
>JBGPJS010000206.1:0-6954 GCA_041485505.1 Gemmatimonadota bacterium
ATCCGGATCAGTTCCTCGAACACGTACCCCATCTGCACGTTGTCCACGCGGGTCGGCGCGAGGTCGACCGCCGCAAAGGCCTTGACGACCTCATACAGCAGGTTCTTCTCGGCCATCCGGGCAATCTGCACATCAAAGGCGAAGCGCTCCACGATCTCGCGCACGTTCTTCGAGAAGCCGTTTATGTAAGCGTTCAGGTTCGGCGCCAGGTGATTGGGGTCGTCGAGGAGTCTGGGCAAATCCAGTTTGGAGAGGTTGTAGAATGGCCGTCCAGTGATCTTCTGGAGCAGGCTCCGGACGACGGTCTCGGGCTTGGCCTTGATCTTCGGGTGCTCGGCGAGCACCCGTGCCTTGGTGGGTGCCAGCAGGCAGTCGAAACGTCGCAGGACCGTTAGCGGAAGGATGACCTTGCGGTATTCATTCCGCTTGTACGGTCCTCGGAGCAGGTTGCAGATGCTCCAGATGAAGTTGGCAAGCTGGGAGTGGGTTTCGGGGGTCATTGCGGGCTACCGCAGCCCAGGGCGGGGCGCAGTTCGATTCTTCTCGGCGCCTTGCCGTACGTCCAGTGCCGGTTGTCGGTGCGCGGCTCCGCGAGTCCGAGTACGACGTGCTTGTACTCGGCCGCATCCATGTTGTTGCGGAGGGCATCGGCGGCGGCCCAGAGCTTGGCTTCGAAGCCGAGGTTGGCGCCGGTGTCGGGTTTCTTGGTTCTCGATTTCTTCCCTGGCAAATCGGGTCTCCGGCTGATAGTCAGATGATCCGGTCTTGTTGCGATCCATAAGCCCGCAGCGCTTCCGGTCCGTCGGCGCGCAAGCCGGACGGCTGGAGACGGCGAACCGTTAACATCGAGCAACGCGAGAGATTCCCTGAAGGCTCAAGATGCTTTCTGACTTCGGCTTGCACAACCCTTGCAATGGCGGCGGAGAGGGACGGCGGGGGCCTCCAGCGAAAGGCGTTCCGTTGTGATGCCCAGCTCAGGGACCGATTGGCACTAGAAACCGGACGTTTGCACGCTCACCTGGAACCGGGGCATAAACTCTCGATAGGGTGACCTCACGAGTGTGTAAAGGACCGAGAGCCGCGCAATCTTGCCCTCACGCACTCCGGCGGCAAGTTGCAGGAAGGGCATACTGCGATCCGGCAGAGTCGGCACGATAGGATCGGTTCCTCCAACGTATTGATACCCGGCGCGTGCGCCAAGAAAGAGTTCCGCCAGAAGGCTGTAGGAGGTTGGAGAGCGAATAGCGAACGCCGTAAGTGCATCCACCGCGCCTCCTACCGTTCCCAAGAGGCTGTCCGACTCGTTCAGAGGGCCGACGACCCCGCCATTCACATAGATACCGATTCCACTTTGGCTATTCGAGCCACCTCCTGCAAGAAGTGGAATGAGAATTCTGGCGGTTGCGCTGCCTCCGTTGTTCACCAGTCGCATGATATTGCTGGTCGCGCCTTGAACCTCCTTTCTCGTCAGCGCCGTGGTCCCTGTATCGTTTGCGACCACAACCTGAGAAAAGGAGAAGTCAAAATGAACCCGACCAATGAGGCCGGATAGAACCGAGGAAGCCAGATAGATCTTGCTCTTGGTTGCACTACTTGCGAAGCTACTGAAGAGATCCAAGTTCTTGTTCCCGTAGAGCCTCCTGATGGTCGCATCGCTGCAATGGTCGTCTTTGGGCTTGCCTTGGTCTGTGTTGGGCTTGCTCCGACAGAATATCGAGGGACCTCTTACTAGATAGAGCCGATATGGGAATTGTGGCGGGTCGTGGACCCACCCAGCAGCAATGGCCTTCGAGGAGTCAGTCTCACAGGTGTTGGCGCTTGGGCCCTGCTCCTTGATTTTGATCGCACACGTCAGGGGGCCCGAGAGCTGTGGCGGCAACGGCATTTGAAACTGGCCCGCAACTGGAGCGGGCAGCAACGAGATTCCGAAAATGATCACGATGAACCACGCGGGTTTCAGCATTCACGGCTCCTACTTCGCGAGAGGGTTACACGAGACGCGAGGGGAACACACGGCTCGACCAATCCGATGGGAGGCGGCGGCAATCGGGCGGATATTGAACTGGGTGGCGCAACATGCCGCTATGAAGAACGGAGTCACAAGGCCCCATTTGCGACATCGTAGGCCCCTTTTGCGACAGGTTGTCGAGGCGGTTGGTCTGTTCCCCATATTTCGAGCAACCGCGCCGCATTGGCATCGCACCTGGTGCTGTTGGTGATGTCATAGGAGAAGGGGAACGAGAGACGGATAAAGGGACGGGGAACCGGCCGTTAGTCGTTAGCCGTTGGCCGTTGGCCGTTAGGGAAGCTCCGCACGAGGTGCGGATTACCCTTCTGTCATGGCGAGGGCGTGCCCCGAGCGAAGCGAGGGATGCGCCCGAAACGGTCTCACTGGGTTTCGCTCGGACGTTGGGGGATTGCACCTCGGCGTCCTTCGCGTCTCTGCGGTTGCTGTTGCTGCGCTTGTCCTGAGCGCAGCGAAGGAAACTGAAACGCAGAAGCGCGGAGGGCACGGAGGTGGGAACCGACCCGCCGGGCTAAGCCACGGCGTGCTTTCCTCGACGACGAGTGGGCCGCTTGGCGATAGACAGAAGCGCTTCCGGATGCTTGGCGGCGATCCGCAGGAGAACCTTCGCGGGCCCTTCGGGCTGGCGCCTTCCCTGCTCCCAGTTCTGGAGGGTATCCACGCTGATGCCGAGGAGCGCCGCGAACTTCGCCTGGGACAGCCCGAAATGGCCCCGTAAGGCACGGACGTCGGTGGCCAGGAGGTCCTCGGAACGGGTCACCCGAGCGGGCTTCAACTCGCCCCGCTCGATGGCCTTCATCTCCTTGATACTGGCGACCAGTTGGTCGAAGAGTTCCTTGCGCATGGCATTTCTCCTCAGTCTTCCGCCACAAGTCGTTGCAGCATCCGCTTCTGTTCCGGACTCAAGTCGTCCCGTTCATTCTTGGCGTACAACAACAGCAGGTATATCCGCGACGCCTCGACGTACCAGTAGTAGATCACACGGGCGCCGCCACGCTTACCACGCCCTGCCAGGGCCCAGCGGAGTTTTCTGAGCCCGCCGCCGCCCGGAATGACCGCACCTGCGTCCGGGCGACCCACGAGGTGCAGTTGTAGGGCGCGGTAGTCCTCTCGGCTAAGCATGGCGTCCACCTGGTGGGTGAACGCGTGGGACTCCCGGATCTCCATCAGGAGAATCTACGCCAATGACGGCCATGCGTCAATGGCGTATACGGTCCCGCGACACCATCGGGACCATTGCTCATCGCTGGAACTGCTGAAACGTAGAGGCGCAGAGGAGGATTGGGATTGCTTCGGGCCCAGCGACCGAGCGGTCCATGGGTGCGTTAGCCCCCCGACGACCGAAGGGAGTCTTTAGGGACGCCAGGGAGTCCTTTAGGGCGCTGTGCGCCGGGGCCCTCGCGATGACAGAAGCATAGTGCCAAGGCCTCCACCGCCGCTGCCGCCTCGTCAACCGTTCCGAGGGGCCGCTGGGTAGGGTGCCGCTAGACGGAGCCCCCGCACATAGCGAAGGAGTCGGCGGAAGTCCACATCCTGGGTGATGAGTATGATGCCGGCCTCTCGACAGGACAACGCGAGCAGGAGGTCGTTCACCAGCGATCGCGGAGGACCTGCAGGGGGGAAGGCCGCTGCCCGGCGCAGACGGTTGAGCGCACGCCCAGCCTCCCGCCAAGCGTCGATGGAGGGGGCAAAGAGGCGTTTCCGCCGGTCAAAGGGCTCAATGACCTCCGCCAAAGCCCGAGCCTGGGCGTCAGCAACGCCGGCCTCGAGCTCCTGAAGCACCACCGCGCTGAGGTAGGTCGCAGGAAGCGCCCAGTCCAGAAACCGCTTGAGCTCGGCAAGGAGGGCCGGAACCCGAAGGGCGTCGATGATGACATTGCTGTCCAGGCAGAACTTCGCCACCTAGGCGCGGCGGTACAGGGGCCGGATTGGCCCGGTCGCGGCCAAGGCATCGAGACCAGCAAAGACCTCGGCCCGAAAGGCCACAAGATCGAGGGCCGCATCGACGGCCTCGGTCTCGGTTCTTGCTCCGAGCACGCGTTTGGCCAGAGAGAGCTTGGCCTGATCCATCACCATGTTCTTGCGAACCCAGGCCTGGGGTCGGCGCCCCCGAGAGGTCTTGCGGCTAGGGGCATCGGAGCCGGGCATGTTCATTCTCCGTGATCTGTATGCAACGCAATCTAGGTCTGTATGCCGAGGAACACAAGAAATTGCGGCTGGAGAGAAAGATAAGTTCGGCGGCAACTACAGACTTCGTCGCCACCATCGACGGGTTGCCGGAGGAGCCCATGTTGGGGACGATCACTGGCACTTGGCGACCCTCACGCCCCGCCGGCGCGCGGGCCCTCTTTCCGGGTCGAGAGCCCGAACGGGAGATACGCCGGGCAGAACCCGACCATGCTGGTGAGCAGAAAGACCACGGCGACGACGCCAAGCACGATGGCCAGGGTGCCACCGATGCGGCCGGTGAAGTACAGCGCCGCGATCGCGACCACTACCAGGGTTCGGATCAGGCGATCCGCCCAGCCCATGTTGACTTTCACTTTGTCCTCCGGGAAACAGGGTTGCGCGCTCCCCGCGCGTGAATAAGCCGCTCGACCGGCGCTCAGCGGCCAGCGGCCTTCGGGGTACATCCGAAAAGCCGGAATCGGCCAAGCATCCGCTCCAGCGGGCAGAATCCGGTCAGGCTCGACTGGACCAGGTTGAACCCCACGAAGGCGGTGAACAGCAGCCAGTAGGGGCTCACCCACCACCCCAGCGCCAGGGACCCCAGAACGAACGTCCCGGCGATCCGGCGAATCACCATCTCGTTACACATGCGCACCTCTCCAGGTTGACCGCCCTATTCATGTCGACGTTGCAGTTCCCAGTAGAGCAGCGGCACCACCACCATCGTGAGCAGGGTCGCCACCATGGCGCCGCTCATCAGGGCCACGGCCAGGCCCTGGAAGATCGGGTCCAGCACCATCACCAGCCCGCCGACCACCACCGCCGCCGCGGTAAGGGCGATGGGACGGAAGCGTACCGCGCCCGCCTCGATCACGGCCTGGCGCACCGGCACCCCGCGCTCCTCCGCCAGGCGGATGAAGTCGACCAGCAGAATCGAATTCCGCACGATGATCCCCGCCAGGGCGATCATGCCGATCATGCTGGTCGCCGTGAAGAACGCTCCCGTCAGCGCATGACCCGGCAGGATGCCGATCAGGGTGAGTGGAATCGGAGCCATGATGACCAGCGGGATGCTGAACGATTCGAACCACCAGACCACCAGCAGGTAGATCAACAGCAGCACGGCCGCGAAGGCCAGGCCCAGGTCGCGGAACACCTCGATCGTGATCTGCCATTCGCCATCCCATTTGATCGCGGTCTCGTCCAGCCGGTCGGGCTGCACCGCGTTGTAGCGGTGGATCGCGGCTCCCCCCACCCGGACCGAATCCAAGCTCCGGTTCATCGCGAGGATGGCGTACACCGGGCTCTCGATGCTCCCCGCGACGTCTCCGGTCACGTAGATCACCGGACGCAGGTCGCGGCGATAGCGGGCCGCACTCCTGAGGCCCGAGTCGACGGTCACGAAGCGTCCCAGCGGCATCGAGCCGGTCGCGGTCGGCACCGGCAGCGCCAGCAGCGCCTCGACGGACGAACGCCGTTCGAGCGGTAGTCGAGGGACAATGGCCATCCCCTCACGCGCGGTCGGGGAAGCCGCCAGGCCCGTGGTGCCGCCAGACTGGCCCAGGGAGACGGTCCGAACGATCTGCTCGACGCTGGATCCGGCCTGGGCGGCCTCCAGGCGATCGACCCGAAAGGCCAGCCGGGTCTCCGGCGCTTCGACGGTCCAGTCCACATCCACCACCCCGGGCGTATGCTCGAACACGCGCTTCACCTCGGTCGCGGCCGCGAGGCGGGCGCTGTCGCTCCCGGCATACACCTCGGCGACCAGCGTAGAGAGCACCGGTGGGCCGGGTGGAATCTCCGCGATCTTGGCGCTGGACCCGTAACCGGCCGCGAGAGAGTCGATCCCGGAACGCACCGCCACGGCGATGGCGTGGCTCTGACGGTGGCGCTCGCCCTTGGGCATCAGGTTCACCTGCACGTCGGCCACGTTCGGGCCGCTCCGTAGGAAATAATGCCGGACCAGCCCGTTGAAGTTGAATGGCGCGGCGGTCCCGGCGTAGATCTGGGTCGAACTGACCTCCGGTACGGTACCCAGGTAGGCAGCCACGTCGGCGGCGAGCGCCGCGCTGGTCTCCAGGGTGGTGCCTTCCGGCAGATCCAGGATCACCTGGAACTCCGACTTGTTGTCGAACGGCAGCATCTTCACCTGCACCGCGCGGAGCGGGATGAGGCTCATCGAGAGCACCAGCAGCGCCACGACCCCACCGTAGAACGCCACCCGGCGGCGGGGCCGGTCCATCAGCCAGGCCATCCATCGACCGTAGGCTCGGCCTACCCCGGTGGCCGGGCTTCCCGCCGGAGCCCCATGGCCCGGCCCGACCGACGGCACGTGCCCTTTCAGCAGGCGGTAGCCCAGGTAGGGTGTCAGGATGAACGCGACCGCCAGGCTCGCCAGCATGGCCACACTGGCCCCCACCGGGATCGGTCGCATGTACGGCCCCATCAGTCCCCTGACGAACGCCATGGGGAGGATCGCCGCGATCACGGCGAAGGTGGCCAGAATCGTCGGGTTGCCGACCTCGTCGACCCCGTCGACGGCGGCGGTGGCCGGATCCTTGCCGCCTAGCGCGAGGTGCCGATACATGTTCTCCACCACCACGATGGCATCGTCGACCAGGATCCCGATGGAGAAGATCAGGGCGAACAGGGTGATCCGGTTGAGGGTGTACCCCATGGCGTAGTAGCTGAACAGGGTAAGCGCGAGCGTCACCGGAACGGCGACCAGCACGACCAGCGCCTCGCGCCATCCCAGGAAG
>JBGPJS010000207.1:0-6940 GCA_041485505.1 Gemmatimonadota bacterium
CGCCGACCAGGGTCCGCACCTCGTCGCTATCCAGCGACAGAAACGCCAGGCGAATCTGGTGTTGCTCCGCCGCCCGCGCCGCGGCCGGATGCAGCACTTTGGCCCCCGCCTCAGCCAGTTGCGCGACGAAGCGATGCGATGCCGCGCGAATGACTCGGGCTCCGGGGACCAGCTTCGGGTCCGCTGTCATCAGACCCGCGGTGCCCTTGACGAACTCGCAGCGCTCGGCACCCAGCTCCGCCGCCAAACCGACCGCGGTGATGTCCGATCCCCCCCGGCCCAGCGTGGTGACGCGCCCCCGGTGCCACCCTTGAAAGCCGGTGACGACCGGCACGCCACCCCGGGAGAGGAGCCTCTGGACTCGGGTAGCCCGAATGGTGCGGAGGGCCGCGTCACCGAAACGACCGTCACTGAGAAGCCCCGCTTCCCGCGCATCGAGGGGCTCGGCCCGAATGCCGAGGTGCTCCAGCGCCAGGGCCAGCAGGGCGGCCGAAACCAATTCGCCGCTGGCGACCGCGCGATCGGCGGCGGATCGGGCGCCCAGCCCGGGTTCAGGCGAGAGGCCTGGCGCCTGACCGACTCGTCGTACCAGATCGAGGAGATGATCGGTCACCCCGCGCCGGGCGCTGGCGACCACGACCACCGGCTGACGTTCCGCCCGCCTCGCCACCCGCCGCGCGGCAGCGGCGATCCGTTCCGGTGAGGCGAGCGCCTCCCCGCCGAACTTGAGCACTACCGGAGCGTTAGTCATCCCGCAGCACCGATCGCGGCGGTCGACGATACCTGGGCCTTCCGGGCGGTTTCGCCCAGCGCCTGGTTCAGATCATCGATGAGATCCTGGGGGTCCTCCAATCCCACGGAGAGACGGATCAACTCGGGGGTCACCCCGGTGGTGCGCTGCTGCTCCGGCGTCAGCTGATCGTGCGTGGTCGAGGCCGGGTGGATGATCAGTGACTTGGCATCGCCCACGTTCGCGAGCAGGGAGAATAGCTTGACCCGGTCGATGACCGCCCGCGCCGCGGCGTGCCCGCCTTTCACCCCGAAGGTCAGGACCCCACCGAACCCGCCGCTCAGATAGCGGACCGCGTTGCGGTGCTCAGGATGGGATTCGAGCCCGGGGTATGACACCCACTCTACCCTCTCGTCCTCGGCCAGCCAGTGAGCGATCTGCAGGGCGTTCTCGGAGTGCCGCTTGATCCGGAGCGGGAGAGTTTCCAGGCCCTGCAGGAAGAGGAACGCGTTGAAGGGCGAGAGTGCGGGCCCCAGGTCACGGAGGAGTTGCACCCGCAGCTTGATGATGAACGCCGCTGGGCCGAAGGCCTCGGTATAGACCAGGCCGTGGTAGGAAGGGTCGGGAGAGGAGAATTCCGGGAACCGCTTCTTCGCCGATGGGCTGGCCCAGTCGAACTTGCCCGCATCCACCACCACGCCGCCGATGGCAGTGCCGTGACCCCCGATCCACTTGGTAGCGGAGTGCACCACGATATCCGCCCCGTGCTGGATTGGCCGGGCCAAGGTGGCAGCGCCGAAGGTGTTGTCCACCACGAGCGGGATTCCCGCATGGTGCGCGATCTCGGCCAGCGCCGCGAAGTCGGGGACGTCCAGCCGGGGGTTGCCGACCGTCTCCACGTACAGCAGACGGGTGCCGTCATCGATCGCGTTGCGGACCTGGTCGAGGTTGTGGATGTCCACGAACCGGGTTTTCACCCCCCACTTGGGGAACGTATAGGCAAACAGGTTGTAGGTGCCACCGTAGAGGGTCTGCGAGGAAACCAGGTTGCTCCCCGCGTGGGCCAGGTTGAGCACGGTGAGGGTCTCCGCGGCCTGTCCGCTGGCCACGGCCAGCGCGGCAATGCCGCCCTCCAGTTCGGCAATGCGCTTCTCGAACACGTCGCTGGTCGGGTTCATGATGCGGGTGTAGATGTTGCCGAACGTGCGCAGTCCGAAGAGATCGGCCGCGTGCTGAGTACTGTTGAACACGTAGCTGGTAGTCGAGTAGATCGGGACCGCTCGCGCGTTGGTCGTGGGGTCGGGCACCTGGCCGGCGTGGACGGCCAGAGTGTCGGGACGGTACGGCATGGGGAGGCTCCTGGTCTTGAGGTTCAGTCTGGATCACATGCGAAAAGGCCCGGCTCACCATCGGTGAACCGGGCCTGGGATGATCGGGGATGTCGTCGGGCGTTACAGCGATGCCCGGAATCCGATGCGTGCCAAGGTCACGGCCCACCTCTCTCGAGGCGAACACATGCACATAATTCGGCAACACATCAGACCGGACTTCATGAAATCACGGCGCTCCAAATCTAAACAAAAATGCCCCGGCCAGTCAGCGCGGGGTTCCGGCGCTTTAGCTCTTTGGTTCAGGCCCCTTGGGGCCCCGGCGGGAGCAAGTGGCCTTATAAATCCACCGCCGTATGACAGAAACGAATGTATGAATATTCAGTCCCGCCGTCAAGTAGGGGCGCGGCACCGCGCCCGCCCCGGGCCCGGAAGGGACGCTTTCGCCAGGCCGCGGTAACGGCTGGCCCGCCACCCCCGGTGCCCGGGGCTGCTAGAGGTCGAGATCCTCCTCAGGATCATTGACCGTGTCATACTCCATCACCGGGTACATCCCGATGCAGATATAGGCGGACGGGTGCCCTTTGGCCCACTCTCGAAACACCAGTTGCTGCTGGAGAGCCGCGTCGATCTCGGCCATCTCCTGGGACTCGGGAGCCGGGTGGAGTGCCCGGTGGCGGTGAATTTCATCGATGCTGGCCGTCAGGATCGTGATGAGGAGCTCCCGGTTGATGCACAACTCCACTGGTGTGAGCATGTTGATGCCCCGCGGGAGGGCGTACCCCCTGGGCGCCTTGGCTGGCGCTTGGGGGATCTTCTGTAGCTCGTCCCAATCCTTTAGCAGATGGGTGATCCGGTTCCTCATGCTGTTCCTCACGGTGTCTATTTCCTTTCATCGGGTCCGAACCCTGAAAACTTTAGCGGTCCTGCCCGCGCCCCCGACGGTGCGCGGGCTCACTTCTCCGAGACTGCGGGTTCCCTTAGATTGGCCGCATGGCCAGCAATCCTTCCTTCGATGTCTCGACCGGGGCCGACCTGCAAGAAGTGGATAATGCAGTCAACCAGGCTCTCAAAGAGATCGGGCAGCGCTACGACTTCAAGGGCACCCACTGCACCATCGAATTCGACCGCGCCAAGGCTGAGATCCAGCTCGCTGCCGATGACGATTTCCGCATGGAGGCCCTGCTCGACGTCCTCCGGACCAAGATGATCAAACGCGGGGTCCCGCCCAGAAACCTTGCCATCGGCGACCCGGTCACGGCGACCCACGGCTCGGTCCGGCGGACGATCACGCTGACTCAGGGAATTCCGCAAGAGACGGCCAAGAAGATGGTCAAGGCCATCCGAGATAAGGGCTTCAAGAAGGTCCAGGCGGCCATTCAAGGCGAAGAGATCCGGGTCTCCAGTCCGTCCAAGGACGAGCTGCAGGCCGTCATGGCCTTCCTCCGCGGCGAGGAGTTCGGGATCGAGCTTGGCTTCGGCAATTTCCGCGGCTGATCCCCCCCCTCGGTCCCGCTGGGCGGGACCGGGTGCGGCGAGGCTGGCGCTCGCGGCGTCGGTTCTGCTGTCGACCTGCGCCCCGCCCGAGCCGGAAGGCACCGCACCCCAGGCTCCCTCCGAGCCTGAAATCCGGATCGGGCTGATCATTGGCGCCGGCAGCGTGAAGCTCGGCTCCGAGGAACCGCTGACGGTCACCGGCTCGGGGGGGAACCCGATTCCGGGAGCACCTCCGTCGACCGGGTGGACGGTGGTGCCGGTGGCGGAGTCGGTCGTGATCGTTCTCCCCTCCGGGTGGCGCTCCGCTCCCCAGGAAGAGGTCACCGTTGCCCCGACCAGCCCCGCGATGTCGGTGCTGGTCAATCAACGAGCCTACCGAGGGCGGATCGTTATCCGCCGCGATCGGACCGGAATCACCGCCATCAACCGGCTTGGCCTCGAGAGCTACCTCGCGGGCGTCCTTTCGGCGGAAATGGGACGGCGGGATTCGCTGGAGGAGGAAGCGTTGGCCGCGCAGGCGGTGGTCTCCCGGACCTTCGCCCTTCGCAATCTCGGCAAGCGCCGGCAGGAAGGGTTCGATCTCTACGCTTCGGTGGTGGATCAGGTCTACGGTGGCATCGGGGCCGAGACCGGACAGTCCTGGCGGGCGGTGCGGGAGACCGGGGGAACGATCCTTACCTACCAGGGCGCTCCCATCGACGCCTTCTTCTACTCCACCTGCGGTGGCCGGACCACGGAGGGAACCGAAGTCTTCCCGGGGGCCGCGCGGCCCTACCTGCGCTCCTTCCGCGATGAAGACGACCACGGCCGGGCGTACTGCAGTCTCTCGCCGCGATTCCGCTGGCGCGTGGAGTGGACGGTGGAGGAGCTCACGACGATCTTTCGACAGACCCTGCCGGCCGTCTTGGGAACCCCGACGCCGAGCGGGACCGAGGTGCGCTCGGTGCGAGTCGTTAAGCGGACGGGCTCGGATCGCGTGGCTGAGATCGCGATCCGGTTCGACGGTGGCGAGGTGACGGTGAAGGGCCAGGCCGTCCGACAAGTGCTGCGGCCCCCCGACCAGCCGGCGCTACGGAGCAGTGAGTTCACGCTCAACGAAACCGCCGTGGATGGGCGTCTGGTTCGTCTGGAGGCGGAGGGAGCCGGCGCCGGACACGGGGTCGGATTCTGTCAGTGGGGTGCGGTCGGTCGCTCCCGCGCCGGCCAGCGGTATCCCGAGATCCTCGCCGCCTATTACGCCGGGACGGAGTTGCAGAAACTGTACTGATGGGTAGTGAGGCGGGCGACGTCAGAGAACTCCGCTTGCAGACGGCTGACCGCTCGCACCTCACTGCTCCCGGAGATCTCCATGGCCGAATCATTGAGGCTCGGAGTTGTCGGTGCCGGCGCCATCACTCAGGTGGCCCACCTGCCGTTGCTCCGCAAACTAAAGGGTGTGGAGGTCGTCGCTATCTGCGACAGCGATCTTCCCAAGGCGCGTGCCCTGTCGGACCGCTTCCAGGTGGGGAGCGCCTTTGACGACATCGAGGAGCTGTTGGGACACACGGAACTCGACGCGGTCGTGATCTGTACCCCGAACCACCTCCACGAGCCCCACATTCAGGCCGCCCTTTCCGCCGATCTTCATGTCCTGGTCGAACGCCCGCTGGCGCTCAACACCGCCACCGCCCAGCGCATCCTGCGCGCTGCGGAGAAGCGGGGACGGGTCCTCATGGTAGGGATGAACCACCGCTATCGGACCGATGTCCAGATTGTGCGAAGCTTCGTCCAGAGCGGAGAGCTGGGAGAGATTCAGAGCGTACGCGGAAGCTGGCACGTCTTTCGGCCCAGTCGAGCCCAGCTCGGCTGGCGCCTCAGGCGGGATGAATCGGGCGGGGGCGCCATCCTCGATCTCGGGCACGCCATTCTCGATCTGGCTTTGTGGCTCGCCAACAATCCCAAGCCAGTCCGGGTAAGCGCCAGCCTCGATCGTTCGGAGCGTGACCGTGGCGTCGAACAGTCGGGCAGTGCTTTCGTGGTTTGTGAGGGCGGCTTTTCGATTTTCCTCGACGTGACCTGGCACCATATCGGAGAAGGAGAACGCTTTGGGGTCGGGATCCGCGGCAGCAAGGGGACCGCCGGCATCAATCCGCTGCATGTATGGAAGGAGTTGCATGGGATGCCCACTGATGTGGCTCCCACCGGCGCCGTCGGGCGCGAAAACGTGTTCACCGCTTCCTATCGTGCCGAGTGGGCCCACTTCATAGCCTGCATCCGCGATCTGGCCAAGCCCCCGAGCCTGCAGGAACATCTTACCCTGCATCGGGTGATCGACGCGATCTACAAATCGGCGAGTGAAGGCCGCGACGTGGAGTTGTGAGGGCGCGAAGGGCGGTAAAGGCGGTAGGAGCGGTAGGCCTTTCGCTGCTTTTGGTCCGTGGCCCCCTGACTGCCCAAATCCCTCGGACCGCCGCTTCCGCCTCTCCCGCCGCTTCCCCCCCTCCCGGCTCCGAGCTCACCATCTCCCTCATGACGATGGGCCCCGGCGCTCAAGTCTGGGAGCGGTTCGGTCACAATGCCATCTGGGTCCAGGACCGTTCCCGCGGCACCAGCATCGCCTACAACTACGGTCTGTTCAGCTTCCGGCAGGAAAATTTCATCCTGCGGTTCATTCAAGGCCGCATGTCCTACTGGATGGCGGGCTTCGACGCGCTCCCCTACGCTCAGCTGTACTTCAAGGACCATCGGTCGGCCTGGGTGCAGGAGCTGAACCTGTCCCCGGCGGCCCGGCTCGAGCTTCGCGACTTCCTCGAGTGGAATGCGCGTGAGGAGAACCGGTTCTATCCCTACGATTACTACCGCGACAACTGCTCCACCCGGGTGCGCGACGCGCTGGATCGGGCGCTTCAGGGAGAAATCCGACGCCAGACCGACACCGTGCGCACCGCGACCACTTATCGCTCCGAAACCCGCCGGCTGAGCCTCGCCGATGTTCCGATCTACACCGGGCTCATGGTACTGCTTGGCCCCCGGGCCGATCGCCCGCTGTCGGAATGGGAGCAGATGTTCCTGCCGCTGAAGTTTCAGGAGCACCTACGTCACGTCACCCTCCCGGATGGAAAGGGAGTGCGGATTCCGCTGGTAGCATCCGAACGCACCCTCTACCTGAGCGATATCTATCCGGAACCCGGTCCGAAGCCGGCGCCCGTCGGACGGTTCCTGGCGGTCGCCGGGCTCCTCGGGGCGCTCCTGGCTGCCGGGGGACGCTGGGGTGCGCGCTCTCGCGTGGCTGCACGGGTCTTCTTGGGGGTCGCGGCCCTGGTCAGCCTCGTTGCCGGAACCGCGGGAGTGATTCTGGCCGGCATCTGGGCGTTCACCGATCACCAGATCGCCTACGGCAACCAGA
>JBGPJS010000208.1:0-6922 GCA_041485505.1 Gemmatimonadota bacterium
GGGCGAGCTGTTCGGCCAGTTGCGGCCCGCTGCTCTCGAAACCGCTCTGATCTGGCTTCCCCGGATCACTTCCGCCCCGGTGCGGGAGCTGCTCGAGGGCTCCGCGGAGCGGCTGGCGGAAAGCGCGCCCCACGAGGTCCTCCGCCTGCTCCGGAGCCCCACCTCCGAGGCGCTGGTGAGTATCCTCAACCTTTGCCGTCGGCTCAAGCTCCAGGCTGCCGTCGCCGGCCTCGGCGACACCCTGGCCCATACCGAGCCCCAGGTTCGCCTGGGGTCGGTCCAGGCCCTGGCCGCCATCGCCACGCCGGGCGCGCTGGGCCACATCGAACGGGCGGTGGACGACAGCGACCGCGAGGTCCGGTTGGCCGCCGTGCTTGAGATGGGCAAGCGCGGCTTCAAGGGCGCCCTCCGCCGTATCGAACCGGTCGTGCAGAACAAGTCGCAGCGGGAGATCGATCTCACCGAGCGTATGCGGTTCTTCGAGGCCTATGCCCTGATTTCCGGTCCCGGCGCGCTGGAGATGCTCACCGGCCTGTTGAGCCCGGGCGGCCTCTTCCGCCGCAAGGAAACGCCCGAGGTCCGGGCCTGCGCCGCACTCGCCATCGGGAAGATCCGGACCCCCGAAGCCCGGGAAGTGCTCCAGAAGGCCAAAGAGGACAAGGACCTGGTGGTGCGCAACGCGGTGAGCCGGGCGCTCCGGGAGAATACCGCTTGAGTCCTCACTCGGAGTTCTCGGGCGCGAGCGGCGAGGAGCGGGTCTCGAGCGACGGCTTCACCCGCCATGCGGGACGTCAGTTGCTGCTGGCCATCTATACGGCGCTCCGAAGCCTCAAGCTCTACCCGGTCGAGAACGCCACCGCGCAGAAGTCGCTGGACGATCTCCAGACCGCCTCTCAGACCCTCCTCAACGATGCGGAGGAGATCGAGATCCGGCTCTCCGGCGATTTCATTTTCATCAATGGGACCCGGCTGCGCCTCGAGCTCGACAACTACGCCTCGTTCAGCTACATCCTGGCGGTGCTCCGGTCCACCGATGTCGGGGTCCTCAAGGTGCTGGCCGGCATGGAGCGCCGGGAATGGCAGATCTTCCTGAGCCTCCTCCTCACCCTCTCCGCTCGGGCCGATGATCCCGAGAAGCTGCTGGACCTTCGAGACCGGCTGGCCCGGGCCGATGTGAGCCACATCGATGTGGAGCCGACCCTCGAGACCGAGGAGCTCATCGCCGAGGCGGAACGGGCCCGCGAGGTGGCCAAACGGACCTACTCCCACGGCGTCGCCGTCACCAAGGAGATTATCAACAGTGTTCGCCTGGGCCGCACCACCAGCGTCGCCAAGGTCAAACGCGCGGTGCAGGCGATTGTGGACCAGGTGCTGAACAACGAGACTTCGCTGCTCGGCCTCACCACCATCCGGGACTACGACGAGTACACCTTCACCCACTCGGTGAACGTGTGCATTCTGGCGGTGGCGGTCGGGAAGAAGCTCGGCCTCTCCCGGCTCCAGCTCTATGACCTGGGCATGGCGGGGCTGCTGCATGACGTCGGCAAGGCCCGCATCCCGGTGGAGGTGCTCAACAAGAACACCGGGCTGAGCGAAGAGGAATGGCGCACCATGCAGGCCCATCCCTGGCTCGGCGCGCTCACCCTGTTCTCCATGCGGGGCTACGGCGAGATTCCTTACCGCCAGCTCATCGTCTCCCATGAGCACCACATGAAGCTCGACCTGACCGGGTATCCCAAGGTTGTGCGCCCCCGGAAAATGGGAATCTATTCTCGCATCGTCGCTGTAGCCGATGGCTACGATGCCGCCACTACCCGGCGGAGCTACCAGACAGTGCCGATCCAGCCCGACCAGGTGCTCCGAGAAATGTGGGAGAACCCCCGCCGCGGCTACGACCCCGTGCTGGTCAAGGCGCTCATCAATCTCATCGGGGTCTATCCGGTGGGAACCTGCGTCATCCTCGACACCCTCGAGGTCGCGGTGGTGGCCGCGGCCAACCCCGACCAGAATTTCCTGAACCGCCCGCTGCTCCGGGTGGCCATCGACACCGACGGTGCGACCCTGCCCTCCCCGGGCCGCCCGGAAAGCCTCTCCGAGCAGGGGCCCGACGGGGCGTTCCTCCGCTCCATCGTGAAAGTCACCAACCCCGATCGCTACGGTCTCGTTGTCGGCGACTATTTTGTCTGACGCCCCGGGCCTGGAGGTCGCCTGGCGCCGGCTGCGCCAGGCCGGGCGGCCCGCCCTCATCCCCTACCTGACGGCGGGGCACCCCACCCCGGCCGTGAGTCTCGCAGCCCTCCGCGTCGCCGACGAGGTGGCCGACATCCTCGAAGTCGGTGTTGCCTTCAGCGATCCTCTCGCGGACGGCCCGACCATTCAGCGCTCCACCTTCGATGCCCTGCAACAGGGGATGACGCTGGCCCGGACCCTCGATCTCATCGCCCAGGCCCGTTGCACCAAGCCGGTCGTGGTTTTCACCTATCTCAATCCCATCCTCCGCTACGGCCTCACTCGGTTCCTGGCTGATGCAGCCAGCCTCGGCATCGCGGGGCTGCTGCTTACCGATCTTCCCGCGGGGAGCGATCCCGCCGTGGAGGATGAAGTCCGGGAGAGTTCGCTGGACCTGATCCGTCTGATTGCACCCACCACTCGGCCGGAACGGCTGGCCCAGGTGGTGCGGGGAGCCGAGGGCTTCATCTATCTGGTGGCCCGGCTGGGGGTCACCGGAGCCAGCGCCACGCTGCCCCCGGGTCTCCCCGAATCGGTGGCGCGGGTCCGAGCCGCGACCACTCTGCCGGTCGCGGTCGGGTTCGGCATTTCGACGCCGGCGCAGGCCCGTACCGTCGCCGGGCTGGCGGATGGAGTGGTGATCGGGAGCGCGTTGGTGGAGGCGGTGAGCCGGGAAGGGGCGGAGGGTGTGCGGCGCTTCCTGCAGGCCATGCGAGAGGCACTGGAGCCAGGAGGGTCCCGGCCATGACCGTCAGCCTCAAGACGATTCTCGCCCGCTACGTCGATCTCCTGGCGTATGGCGGGATCCTGCTCTTCGCCGCCGTGCTCGCCACCGATCGGCGCTGGATCGAGCACCCGATCGGGACTCTGGTGCTGATCGCGACGGTCATCGCGCTGCGCGGGACCCAGATCCCCCTTTCGAAGTACTCCTACCTCACCCAGATCGGGATCGCGGCACTGGTCGGTTCCCTCGTGATGGGTCCGGGCTCCGTGGTTTTCGCGCTGGGGCTCGGCGTATTCATCGCCGACGCGTTCTGGCTGCGCAAGTACATTCGGGCCGCCTGGGTCAACGCCGGCCGCGAAGTCATCGCCTATGTGACCGCGTTCGGGGCCTACGCCGGCGTTCTCCGCTTGACCGAGCCCCCCGGGCTGACCCTGGAATTTCTCCCCGCGGCGGTGGCGCTGGCGGGATTCTATTTCTTCACCACCCGCGCCCTTTTCTACTTCACGCTGCTGCTCCGCGGCAAGCTCGAGTATGACGAACGCCTGATGATCCTCCGCTACGAGATCCTCTCGTACCTGCTGACCGTCATCGGCGCGACTATTTCCGCTTTCTCCATTCACAGTTTGCCGCTGCAGGGATGGATCGCGGTGGTGGCGGTCCTGGGGATGCTGGGGCTTCTGACCCGGCGGATTCTCGAAGAGGCAATCTCCGCCGAGGAGCTCAACAAGATCCATCTCCGGGAGCGGGTGATCAGCAGCAACATGACCCTGCGCGACTCCTTCAGCCAACTGGAGCGGCTGGCGCATCGGGTCCTGGACTGGGGCGACTTCCGGATCTACCGCCTGGACGGAGCCGACGCCCGGCTGGTCTACCGCGGCGAGGAGGGGCGGCCCAACCGGGGCGAGGCGCCGTTCGACAGTCTCGCCCTGCGCACCGAGGTGGTCCGCACCGGCCAGCCGGTCGTGATAAACGATGCCGAGCGGGACGAACGGGTCCATTCACCGGATCCCGATGCCCGCAGCATGGTGATCCTTCCGCTCCGGTTGGGCAGCGAGGTGATCGGGACGCTGGAGCTGGAGCATCACAAGAACCGCACTTACGGGCCCAAGGAGGTCGCGGCGGCCGCCACCTTCGCCGGCCAGCTCGCTACCGCCATCCATATCGCCGAGCTGCGCCGTCCCCTGAATGAGACGGTCGAACGGATCGGCGAACAGGTGCGGAAGCTCGCGGCCGCCACCACCAGTCTTCGCGCGGCCGCGGGTGGCGTAGCGGCGGGCGCCACCTCCATCCGCAGTGGGGCTGCGGCCCAGCAGTTAGCCGTGACGCAGGGGCTCGAGGCCACCACCGCCCTGGCGCTCGCCGCCCGTGAGGTGGCGGCCGACGGTGCGGCCGCGGCGAGCGCCTCCGAATTGGCCAGTTCCACCGCCGCCCAGAACCGGGAACAGATCCGGACCGCGATCCAGCGGCTGGTGGAACTCAAAGGGTTCGTGGCCGACAGTACCCGCCACGTCAGCGGACTCTACCAGATCAGCAACCGGCTGATCGGCTTCATCGGCACCATCCGGGAAATCGCCGATCTCACCAACCTGATTTCACTCAACGCGGCTATCGAAGCGGCCCGGGCGGGCAAGGAGGGACGGGGGTTCTCGGTGGTCGCCGAAGAGGTGCGCCAACTGGCGGCCCAGAGCGCCGAGGCCTCGCGGGAGGCGGGTGGATTGGTGGCCGGCATCGTGGCGCAGGTGGCCGAGATCTCCGAACAGATGGACCGCGGCGAGGAGAATGTCCGGGGGGTCGAAGAGCTCAGCGCCACCTCGGCTAAGGCGCTCGACGACATCGTGAACGGAACCCATGGCGCGGGTCTGCACGCGCGGCGCATCGCCGCCACCGCCTCCAGTCAGGCCCAGGCGGTGGGCCGACTCAAGGACCAGATGGACAGCGTGGCCGGCGTCACCACCCGTACCCTGGAAGAGGCCAACGCCCTGGTCCAGCGCGCCGCCGACGCCGCGAAGGGCCACACCGATCTGGAGCGCGCCATCCGTGAACTCGATGGGGTCTCGACCCGCCTGCAAGCGATCGTCCGTCATTTCGCGAGCGATTTGTGAGTCCCCCCGAACGGGTCTACATCGCCCTCGGCAGCAACCTCGGTGAGCGGGAACGCCACTTGGCCAACGCTCGCAGCGCGCTGGCCAAGATCCCCCTCACCAAGATGCTGGCGGAATCGAGCATTGAGGAGACATCGCCGATCGGAGGATCGCCCCAGGGCAACTTCCTCAACCAGATGGTACTGCTGGCCACCGGTCTCGACCCCTACCGCTTTCTCAAGGCGCTTCAGGCCATCGAAGACGCCAACGGCCGGGAACGTCCGGAACGCTGGAGTCCCCGCACCCTCGACCTCGATATCGTGAAATTCGGCACCCGGCGCCTGCGGGACTCGGATCTAACAATTCCCCATCCTGAGCTGCCCAACCGGGACTGGTGGCAGCGAGAGATTGAGGAGCTCGATAGCCTGAAGCCCAAGGACTGAGCGGTTGGTGCGGGGTGCTGAATGCTGAGTGGCAAGAGTTGAATGCGGTTCTCCCGGTGCGGGGTGTACATTTCATTCCTCGGACTGCCGGACCGAACCACCGAACCACCGACCCCCGACCCCCGACCCAACGCCCATGGCTGACGACACCAAGCCACTGACAACCCTCGATCTCCGCGCGATGAAGTGCGATCGTCGCCGAATCGTCGTGCTGACCTGCTACGACGCTCTCTTCGCCCGGCTGCTCGATCCGGAGGTCGACGTGCTTCTGGTCGGCGATTCGGTGAATCAAGTGCTGGCCGGGCAGGAAACGACGCTCACCGCGACCCTGGATCAGATGATTTATCACGCCGCTTCGGTGCGGCGCGGAAGCCATCGGGCCCTGGTCTTCGTGGATCTGCCGTTCCTCACCTATCAGGTCTCGGTCGCGGATGCGCTGCGGAACGCCGGCCGGGTCATGCAGGAGACCGGGGCCCACGGCGTGAAGCTCGAAGGGGGTCGTCACATGGCGGCCACCGTCGAAGCGTTGGTGCGGGTGGGCATCCCCGTCATGGGGCACCTTGGCCTTACTCCCCAGTCGGTCCACGCCCTGGGTGGCTACCGGGTACAGGGCAGGGAGCCCGCCGCCGGCAAGCGCCTGCTGGACGATGCCCGGGCCCTGGAAGGCGCCGGGGCGTGCGCCATGGTCCTCGAGCTGGTGCCGGGCACGCTGGCGAAGAAAATCTCGGCCGCCGTGGCGGTTCCCACCATCGGCATCGGCGCGGGGCCGGGCTGCGATGGCCAGGTGCTGGTGCTGCACGATATGCTCGGCCTCAACGACGCCTTCGCGCCGAAATTCCTGAAGAAATACGCCCGTCTGTCCGCCACCGTCCGCGAGGCGGCAGGGCATTACGCCCGCGAGGTGCGCGAGGGCAAGTACCCGTCGAAGGAGCACAGTTTTGAATGACCTCTGTGTTCTCTTTGGCTCTGTGTTGCGCCCCGAACTTGACGATGATTGAGCTTACAGAAACGGGACCGCTGCGGGCGTGGACCGCCGACCAGCGTCGCGCCGGGCGACGGATCGGGCTCGTCCCCACCATGGGCGCGCTCCATGAAGGGCACCTCGCCCTCGTCGATGAAGCCCGGCGGCGGAGCGACGTGGTGATGGTGAGCATTTTCGTGAACCCGCTGCAGTTTGGACCCACCGAGGACTTCAACCGCTACCCTCGCGACCTGGCCCGGGATCGCATCCTGGCCGCGGCCCGCGGGGTGCAGGCCCTTTTCGTTCCGGAGGTAGCGCTGATGTATCCGCCCGGCTCGGAAACCCGGGTGGTCCCGGGCTCCGCCGCCGAGCGGTGGGAGGGCGCGGCCCGGCCGGGACATTTCGTCGGCGTGCTGACAGTGGTGGCCAAGCTGTTCCATCTAGTGCAGCCGGACATCGCCTGTTTCGGCCAGAAGGACATCCA
>JBGPJS010000209.1:0-6918 GCA_041485505.1 Gemmatimonadota bacterium
TCGACCTGACGCCGGCCATCGAGCGACAGGATGCGTCCCCGCAAGTTCATCGAGGGCTCCCGACCCCCGAGGACCTCGGCCAGCGCCGCCACGGGAACCTGGCAGCCCCCTTCGAGCTCGCCGAGAAAGGCGCGTTCTGCCGCCACGACAAGGCGGGTGGGGAGGTGGTCGACGGCTGGTTGCACCTGGCGCGCGGTTGCCAGATCGTTTTCGCGGACCGTCACCGCAAGCGCCCCCTGTCCAGGAGCGGGAAGGAGCACACCAGGGCCAAATCGCTCGCCCATGCGGGCCTCGAGGCCGAGTCGAACCAGGCCCGCCGACGCCAGCACGATACCGGCCCATTCCGGGGTCCGATCGAGCTGTGCGATCCGGGTCCCGATGTTACCGCGTAGATCGACGATCCTAAGATCCGACCGGGCTCGGAGGAGCTGGGCCCGCCGCCTGAGGCTACTGGTCGCGAGGGTCGCGCCGGGCGGGAGGTCCGCCAAATGCAGTCTGTCTCGGCCGATCAGGACGTCCCGCGGATCCTCCCGGATACTCACCGCAGCCAGACCGATGCCTGCCGGTAGAGTCGTCGGCAGATCCTTCAATGAGTGCACCGCCAGATCGATCCGGTGATCGAGGAGCGCGTCGTCCAGCTCCTTGCTGAACACCGCCTGCACTCCGAATCGACTGAGGGGAATGTCGTACCGCTGATCGCCCGAGGTCTCTATCCTGATGGTCACCGTGTCCAGGCCCGTCGCAGCGAGTCGGCCGCGAACCCACTCGGTCTGCCAGAGGGCGAGCGGGCTTCCCCGGGTACCGACCCTGAGCGGGTTCATCGGATCCCGGCGAAAGCGGGAAGCGGGGCAATGGCAAGCTCCTGCTCTCCTTCGACGATCGCTTCGGCGGCGGGGACCGCGGACAGGATCGAGGCCCTCTGGTGCCGCTGGCAGAAGCCCGGCGTATCGAGATCGAGCACCGTAACCCGACGGAGCAGGCCGACAGCGGGCTCCACGTTTCTGGGCATCGAGAGATCGAGCAGAAGGAGCCGCCGGTCGCTGGTGCGGCTGATCCTGCGAGCGGCTTCGAGCGCAGTCGCGGTGATCAGCGGGTGCTCGGCGGCGGTCGCCACAATGGCGACCTCCGCCTGCGCCAACTCCTGGTGCACCGTTGCGAGTGGCGCCGCCCGCCCGCCCATTTCCCGCGCCAGCGCCTCGGCGGACGCCGGAGTCCGGTTGGCGATGACCACCTCGGTGACGCCGAGCCGCGCCAGTCGTCGTGCGGCCTGCGCCCCGGTCTTGCCCGACCCCACCACCACAAACCGGCGCCCGGCGAGCGCTCCGAGTCGCTGCAGCGCCACGTCGACCGCCGTTGAGCCGGCTGACCTCTCCACGGCCACCAGCCCGGTCTCGGCTCGCACCCGTCTGCCGGTTCGCAATGCCGCCTGAAAGAGGCGATGAAGATGTCGGCCAACCGAGTGTCGCTCCGTGGCCATCCGGTAGGCACGACGGATCTGTCCCAGGATTTGGGCATCGCCGAGGATCTGCGACTCGAGTCCCGCGGCAACCCGCAACAAATGGGTCGCGACCGCGGCTCCACTCCGCCGGACGCCTACCGCCAGCAGCAGATGGCGCGCTTCAACCTCCGGCCTCCAGAGCCGGGCCAGGGCGGTGAAATCGGGCTCGAGCTCCGGCGCTGATTCCGCTTCAACCCAGCCGTAGAGCTCCACCCGGTTACAGGTTCCCAGCGCCACGAGCTCCGAGATACCGGGATCGATGGGCCGCTCATAGAGCCGCCGCAGGTCTTCCTCCCTGAGACGGAAGCGCTCCCGAGCGTCGAACCCGGTGCCTCGGAAATCGATCCCGAGAGAAATCAACATGAGAGAACCGGAACCTCGGCGAGTCTCGCCACCTCCCCGACGACCGTGACGACCGGTGAGGCAATTCCCTCCCGGTCAGCGACCGCCGCGATGGTGGCGAGCGTTCCCCGAACGACCCGCTGCCGCGGCGTGGTCGCGGCCTCGATACAGGCGGCGGGGGTCTCGGGATCGCGTCCGGCCTGAAGAAGACTGCGCGCCACCTCCGCGAGCGCCGCGCGCCCCATCAGGATCACGACGGTGTCGAGCCCGGCAAGCGCGGCCGCCTGCCCGGGCTCAAACCCATCGCCCGATTCCGACCGGGCCGTGACGATCGCGGCTGAGCGCGCGATCCCCCGGGCCGTGATCGGAATTCCAGCCGCCGCCGGCGCGGCAAAGGCGCTGGTGAGGCCGGGAATGACCTCGCATGCAATCCCGGCCGCCAGACAGGCCGCCCGCTCCTCGCTCCCGCGTCCGAAGACAAAGGGATCGCCGCCCTTGAGACGGACCACCCGCAGGCCCTGCCCCGCCCGCTCCACCAGGAGCGCATTGATCCGTTCCTGCGCGCCGGACTTGCCGCCGGGCAGCTTGCCCACATCGATGATCTCAGCCTCAGGGCGGACCTCGGCGAGCAACTCGCTGGCGACCAACCGATCGTGCAGCACTACATCAGCCTCACGAAGACGGGTGAGGCCCCGGACCGTGATCAGCTCCGGATCGCCAGGACCCGCGCCGACCAGTGCCACGGCCCCGACCTTTCCGATCGGGCGCGGGAGACGGTGGGAATAGCGTTTCGCGGGAGCGAGGTGGCGGCGAGCCAGATCCGCGACGAAGCCCGTCAGTTCGGCGTACTGGCCGACGGGAACATCGAGGATCACTCTCCGCCCACGGTGCCCTTCGAGCATCGGGCCTGCCTCCGCTTCCGGAGATGACAGGCCGAGGCGTCGGGGCAGATCGTTCTGGGCGTGGCTGCCGCCGCCGATCAGGAACGGGACCACCACCAGGTGGCGATCGCCGGCCAGCTCGAGGAGACCATCAAGGCCCGGCTCGTCGTCGAGAAAGGCCGGGAGGACGTCTGCCAGTATTCGCCGTCGGGACAGGTCTTCCACCAGATCGAGGGTGGCATTCCGGCTCTGGTCGTGACGCGCGGTCCCGTGCCCGACCACGACGAGCACCGTTTCCCCGCGGGGAAGTCCCTCGGCCCGGCACAGCTCACCGACGCGCCGAGCCACAACCGGAGCGATCCCGGCGTGCCGGCCCACCGGCAGCGTGAGCGTGAGCTCGACCTCGCCGAACCGACGATTCAGTTTCAGGGCGGCCGGGAGAATGCTGGCAGTGTAGTGGCCCTCGCTGGTCATGAAGGGGACGACGACGACCCGCTCGGCAGCCAGCCCGTCAAGTACGGTGGAGAACTGCGGCTCGCCCTGGTGATAGGCGGCCACCGTCTGGTCCGCGATTCGGAGCTCGGCCAGCTCACGCACCCGTTGCTCAATCCTCGCGTTCGCGGCAGGGTCCCAATGGGCGCCGTGCGCGGCGAGTACCAGCGCCGAGGGCGAGCGGCGAGCCAGGCCGATCATGGCGTCACACCGATCTGCACCAGCTCCGCGGTCGGGGACTCCCGTCCGGTGATCGCGGTGCGCTTCCCGGCGTGGCCAATCACCCGCTGATAAAAGTCCCCCAACCCTTCGCCTTCGGTGCGTTCGCCGGCCCAGCGCGCCAGCAGCGGCTGCACCGCCGTGAGCAGGTCTTCGACCGGCACGTCGGCGCGGTAGAGATCCGCCACCCGGTCGCCGGCGAGACCGCCCCCGACGTAGGCGTTATAGAGACCGAGCGAGCGGCCTACGAAGGCGAGGTCCGCGGTGTAGGGCCGGGCGCACCCATTGGGGCACCCGGTGACACGGATGGTGATCGGCGTCTCGCGGAGGCCGAGTGCCGTGAGCTCGGCCTCGAACCGGTCGAGAAGCTCCGGCATGGCCCGCTCCGACTCCGCGACCGCGAGCCCGCAGGTCGGCAGCGCGGGGCAGGCCATCGAGAACCGCCGAGCGGCGGCGAGCAAGGGCGCGGGCGTGACACCGTGGGCCTTGAGCGCCCCCTCGATCCGCCCTACGGCCGCTTCGGTCAGGCCGGTGAGCAGCACATTCTGCTGACCGGTCAGCACCAGCCCGGGCTGGTGTTGGCGCACGATCGCGCGCAGGGCGGTCTTGAGACCGTGTCCCGGCACATCCGCGATCCGGCCACTCTGGATGAAGACCCCGTAGAACCAGCGCTCTCCGTCCTGGCGGTGCCGGCCGAGGTGGTCATGGAAGAGGGGCGCCGGGAGAAGGCGCGGTTCCCCCAGCAGGAACGGCGCCCGCCGCTGGAACTCGTCGCGGAACCGTTCGATCCCCCACTCGTTGAGCAGGTACTTGAGACGCGCGTGACGGCGGTCGGCGCGATTGCCGTGGTCCCGGAAAATGGCCGCGACGGTGCGGACAGCCGCGGCGGCGTGCGCCGAGCCCAGGAATCCCAGCGGCTCGGCCAATCGGGCCAGGGTATCGCCCTTGCCGTGGGTCATACCGAGGCCACCACCCACCAGCAGGTTGAACCCCTCGAGGCGCCCGGCGTGAACCAGGGCAATGAGGCCGACATCGTGGGCATAGAGGTCCACACAGTTGTCATCCGCGAGACCGACTGCCACTTTGAACTTGCGGGGGAGGTAGCGGTCCCCGTAGAAGGGCTCTTCCGATTCGGTACTGACCTGCTTCTCACCGTCCAGCCAGATTTCGTGATACGCTCGGGAAGCTGGACGAAGCGCCAAGGCGATCTCGCGGGCCGCCTCGCCGACCGCTCGGTGCGCGGCGTCCGGCAAGGGTGCGGGACAACCCATCACGTTACGTTGCACGTCGCCGCAGGCGGCGAGGGTCGTCGCCAGTCCCTGGTTGATGTCGGCGATGGTGGCTTTCAGGTTCCGCTTCAGCACGCCGTGGAACTGGAATCCCTGCCGGGTCGTGACCCGCAGGGTACCATTGGCGTACCGGTCGGCCAGTTCATCGAAAGCCAGGTACTGCTCGGCGGTCAGCACCCCGGCCGGCAGCGCCACTCGGATCATGAAGGAGTAGGCCTTGTCCTCGCCTTCGTCCCGGGTGCGCCGCCGGTCCCGATCGTCCTGCTGATAGGTGCCGTGGAACTTGAGGAGCTGGATGTCGTCGTGGTCGAAACGGGTCGCGGGCGATGCCAGCACATCGGCGATGGTTCCGCGCAGATGGCGACCGTTCCGCTTGGCCGCCTCCACCTTCGATTCAGCCGGCTTGCCTTTCTGGCTCATGACCGTCGGTCCCCTCTCATATCCCGCTACCGTCGAAGTGAATACCGCACTCCGTTCTCTCGCTGCCGTTCCAGCGACCCAGCCTGGTGTACTGGTCGATGCCGACGCCGGCGACCGGGGCGGTGCAGTGGGTGCACCCGATGCTCGGGTACCCCTGCTCGTGCAGCGGGTTGTAGGGCACGTCGTGGTTCCGCACGTACTCCCAGACCCGCCTCCGGTCCCAGTTCGCCAGAGGACAGATCTTCAGCACCTGGAACTGCCAGTCCCACCCGATCAGCTGCGCCGACGCCCGCACTGCCGACTGGTCACGGGTGATGGCGGTGATCCACACCTCCGACTCGGCGAGGGCCACCCGCATCGGTTCGACTTTGCGAAGCTGGCAGCACCGTTCGGGACTACGCTTCCACAGCTCGGGCCCATGGATCGCCGCCTGGGCCCGCGGAGTCAGCGCCGTCCCCCGGTTGACGAAGGTGAGGTGGGGATAGCGCGCGATCATCCGGTCCCGCAGCGCGTAGGTCTCCGGGAAGAAGAACATGGTGTCGAGATACACGATGGTGAGCGGCAGTCCGTGCGACGCGTACATGTCGATCAGGGCACATCCCTCCATCCCGAACGACGTGGTGAGGACCGCGCGCTCGGTGCCGAAACGCTCGAGGGTCCAGGCGATGAATCGCCCGGTCGATACCCGGGGCGAGATGATCTCGCTCCGCCGCCCCGGGCCGATGAGGGTAGCAGTCACATCCTGCTCCGTACAAATCGGTACGTCGGAAAACAGAAAGGCCCGCGGGGACTTCCCGCGGGCCGGTTGCTCGTTGCCGAGCACTGTGATGAGTTACGCCGCCGTCAGAAGGTCCTCGGGTAGAGAGATGTGGGCATACAACAACACGCCACGGGGGCGCCCACGACGGTGGGGACGGCGACGACGACTTGGTGTATCAGCATGAATATTTATACATCCGGGTAGCCCCTGCTGTCAATGCCCGATTCTGCCTCAGGCGCTCAGGAAGGCCTGAGCCAGGGCCTCTTCCAATCTCGCCAGCTCACCGGGACCGTGCACCGCCGAGGTGAAGGCCGCCTCGAATTGGGAGGGTGGCAAGTAGACTCCCGCGTCGAGCATCCGGTGGAAGAAGCTCGCGTAGGCTGCGATATCACTCCGGCGCGCCCCGGCGTAGTCGCGGACCGGCTCTGCGCCAAAGAAGGGAGTCAGCATGGTCCCGACCCGCTGGACGACGACCGGGACGCTGGCCCGTATTGAGGCGCTCTCGATGGCCGTCACCGCCTGGGCGGCCCACCGCTCCGCGGCGGCCCACCCGCCCAACCGGTCGAGGGTATCCAACGTCGCCAGTCCGGCGGCCATCGCCAGAGGGTTTCCGGAGAGCGTCCCCGCCTGATAGACCGGCCCGGATGGCGCGATCAGCTCCATGAGTTCCCGGCGACCGCCGTACGCCGCGGCGGGGGGCCCGCCGCCCACCACCTTACCGAGACAAGTCAGGTCGGGCTGGATTCCGAAGAGCACCTGGGCTCCCTGGGAATGCACCCGCCATCCGGTCATCACCTCATCGAACACCAGGAGGGCCCCGAAGCGCGTGGTCAGTAGGCGCAGGGTCGGCAGGAAGTCCGACGCCGGCGGGACCACCCCCATGTTCCCGGCGACCGGCTCCACCAGCACCGCCGCAATACGCTCGCCCTGCTGTTCGAAGAGCCGTTCCACGGAACCGAGATCGTTGTAGGGGACCACGAGGGTATCGGCGACCGTGGCGGCGGGTACACCGGGCGA
>JBGPJS010000210.1:0-6918 GCA_041485505.1 Gemmatimonadota bacterium
CTGTACGCGGCACCGGCGTTCGTCAATCACTACCGCCAGAAGCCGCTCCGGGACCTGGTGGTGGTGGCGTCGGACGTGGGCGGAGCCAAGATGGCCCGCGGATTTGCCAAGCGGCTCAATGCCTCGCTGGCCATCATCGACAAGCGGCGACCCTCGGCCAACGTCGCGGAGGTGGTGAATGTCGTCGGCGAGGTGAACGGCAAGGACTGCCTCATCCCCGACGACATGATCGATACCGGCGGGACCATGTCGGAGGCCATCCACGCGCTTAAGCGGCTGGGGGCCGAGGACATTTACTGCTGCGCGACCCACGCCCTGCTCTCGGGACCGGCGGTGGAGCGCTTGATGAACAGTCCGGTGAAGGAAGTGGCGGTAACCAACACCATCGCCCTGCCGCCGGAACGTAAGTTCGCGAAGCTCAAGATCCTGTCGATCGCAGGCCTGCTGGCCAAGGCGATCGGCTACACCCACAGTGATCAGTCCGTCAGCTCCTTGTTCGACTAGGGCGACGGGGACGGTCGCCCCACCTCTCAATCAGATTAGGAATAGGACCATGGCACAGCAGGTGACCCTCCAGGCGCAGTCACGCCGGAGCAAGGGCAAGGGAGCGGCACGCACTCTTCGCCGCGCCGGCATTATCCCGGCGGTGATCTACGGCCACAACCGGGAGGCCGAGTCCCTTTCGTTGACTGAGACCGCGGTAACCAAGCTGATGACGACCATCACCACCAGCACCATCCTGGACGTCGCGGTCGACGACCGGGCCCCGGTCAAAGCCCTGATTCGTGAGATCCAACGCAATCCGGTCCGGCCGGCCGACATCCTCCATCTGGACCTCTATGAAGTCCGGGCCGACGAAAAGATCACCCTGGCGGTGCCGATCCATCTCGTCGGCATCCCCGATGGGGTTCGCAACTTCGGCGGCGTGCTCGATCACGCCATGCGTGAGCTCGACATCCGCGTTTTCCCCGCCGACATCCCCGAACGGGTGGACCTCGATGTGACTGCGCTCGCCATCGGCCACTCCCTCTTCGTGCGTGACGTGCAGCTTGCGAAGGTGGAGATCCTGAACGATCCCTCGCTTCCCATCTGCTCGGTGGTCGCGCCTCGCGCCGAGGAAGTGGTCGCGCCGGTTGCCGAGGCGGTGGCCGTGGCCGAACCGGAGCTCATCCGGAAGGCCAAGTCCGAGGAGGAGCTGGCCGCCGAGGGCGAGGCCGAGAAGTCCGAAAAGCCCGAGAAGCCAGAGAAGACTGAGAAGACCGAGAAGAAGAAGGGCTGAGCCCTGCGGGCAATCGTGGGCCTGGGAAATCCCGGGCCGGAATATGCGGACACGCGGCACAACGCCGGTTTCCGGCTCGCGGACTACCTCGCGGCCCGCTGGGAGTTCGGCCCGTTCCGCCGGATCCCCGCCGCGCGCGAGGCCAGCGGTACGGTGCGGGATGAGCCAGTTCGTCTGATCAAGCCGCAGACCTACATGAACCGAAGCGGGGCCGCGCTGGCCCCGCTTCGCGCACTTCCGGACTTCGATCCCAGCCGCGACCTCCTGGTGCTGGTGGACGACGTTGCTCTGCCGGCGGGCCGCTTTCGCTTGCGGGGAGCCGGCTCGGCGGGCGGGCACAACGGGCTCAAGAGCGTGGAAGGGGCCCTGCGCCGGCAGGACTATGCCCGGCTCCGCATCGGCATCGGCCCGCAGCCTCCGGAGGTCCCGGATCTCGCGGATTTCGTCCTCGATCGCTTCACTCCCGACGGGCGCATTGAACTCGACAAGTTGCTCGACCCGATGGCCGAGGCGGTGGAGTGCTGGCTGGAGGCAGGAATCGAGAAGGCGATGAGTCGGTTCAACCAGTAGCGACCGGCGGCCGGCCCTTCAGCACCGAGCACTCGGCTCTCAGCGAAACCCAGAGACCTCGTGGATTGCCGATCCCCAGCCTCATCGCACTCGCTGCCGGACTCCTTGGCCTGATCGTAGCCTGGGTCGTATACGCCTACGTCCGGCGCCAACCTGCAGGCAGCGCAGCCATGCAGGAACTGGCCGGACTGATCGAGGAAGGCGCGATGGCGTTCCTGAGGCGCGAGTATCTCGTCCTGCTGCCGTTCATCCTGCTCGTTGCCTTGCTGCTTGCCTGGGGCATCGGCGTCCACACTGGGCTGGCCTACCTTTCGGCGGCACCTGTTCCGTTCTCGCCGGCCTTCTCGGCATGAAGGCAGCTACCAACGCAAATGTCCGGACCTCCGAAGCAGCCCGCTGGCCCGGTCAGGGCAAGGCCCCGCGGATCGCCTTCCACGGCGGGTCCGTGATGGGCCTCGCGAATGCTCGGTGGTGCCACATTGACCGGGGTGCTCCTGGCGCTTTTCATGGCCAAGGCCGGTGGAGCCTGGGAGAGCGCGAAGAAGGACATCGAGGGCGGAGCCCACGGCGGGAAGGGCTCCGACAGCCACAAAGCGGCGGTGGTCGGTGACCCGGTTGGCGATCACCACCGGGCCCGCCATGAACATCCTCATCAAACTGATGAGCGTGGTGTCGCTGGTGCTGGCGCCGTGGTTTGCGGCGATGGGCCGGTAACCGCATGCTGCGTCTTGGAATCGTCGGACTGCCCAACGTCAGCAAATCGACCCTCTTCAATGCGTTGACCTCCGCCGGGGCCTTGGTCGCGAATTATCCCTTCGCGACCATCGAGCCCAACACCGGCGTGGTGCAGGTGCCCGACCCCCGGCTCGATGCGCTGGCAAGGATCGTAAACCCCCAGCGCATCCTGCCCGCCACCGTCGAGTTCGTCGACATCGCCGGCCTGGTGAAAGGGGCTAGCCTGGGCGAGGGCCTGGGCAACCAGTTCCTGGCCAACATCCGGGAGGTGGACGCGATCCTGCACGTGATCCGGTGCTTCGAGGACCCCGATGTCCAGCACGTCATGGGCTCGGTGGACCCGATGCGGGACCGCGAGGTCATCAACATCGAGCTCGGCCTGGCCGACCTCGCCGCCGTCGAGAAACGCCTCGACAAGACCGCCCGCACCGCCAAATCCGGGGATCCCCAGGCCAAGTTGGAGGCCAGCCTTTTGCAGCGGCTCCAGCCGGCGCTGGCCGCCGGCAGGCCAGCGCGGAGCGTGGTGCCTACCGACGACGAGCGCCTCAGCTACCGGTCCTTCAACCTGCTCACCGCCAAGCCGGTGCTTTACGCCGCCAATGTGCTGGAGGAGGAAGTCAACACGGGTAATTCGCACGTGGAAGCCCTCCGGGCGGCCATCGAGCTGGAGCAGGAGGAGGCCGAAGTTGTGACCTTCTCCGGAAAGGTCGAGGCCGAGCTGGCCGAGCTTCCGCTGGAGGACCGGGCGGAGTTTCTCAGCTCACTCGGACTCGCCGAATCCGGGCTGGATCGGCTGGCCCACGCAGCATACCACCTGTTAGGTCTCCAGAGCTATTTCACCGCCAGTGAAAAGGAAGTTCGAGCCTGGACCATCCACCGAGGCGACAAGGCCCCGACCGCGGCGGGGGTGATCCACTCCGACTTCGAGAAAGGGTTTATTCGGGCGGAGACCGTCACTTACCCGGAGTTCGTCCGGGTCGGGGGCTGGAAGCCCGCCCGCGAGCAGGGGCTGGCGAGAGCGGAAGGCAAGGAGTATGTGGTGCAGGACGGCGATGTCATGCTGTTCCGATTCAGCAGCTGACCCTCGATCCTGTTATTTTTCGTCCGGACACACAACTCAGAGGATTTTTCATGACGAGTCCGTATCGCAATGCTGCAGCACCGGCCTATACCCAGACCCTCGCGGAGGCGGCCCGGATCACCGGGTTCCTGCAGCGGGTCTATGGATGGATGTTTCTTGGACTTGGCATCACGGCGGTGGTCGCCTATGCCGTGGCATCCACACCGGCGCTCTACCAACCGATCCTCGGCAACCAGGTCCTGTTCCTGATCATCGCCTTCGCGCCGATCGGCTTCGTCTGGTATCTCAACTCCCGGGCCGATTCGCTGGCACCCTCAACCGCAGCCTTGTTGTTCGCGGTCTATGCGGCCCTCAACGGCCTGACTCTCTCTGTGGTATTCCTGAGGTTTACCGGCGCCTCCATCGCCACCACGTTCCTCACTACCGCGAGCGCCTTCGGTGCGCTGGCACTCTACGGCTCCACCACCAAGCGGAGCCTGCAGGGGGTGGGACAGTTTGCCATCATGGGACTCTTCGGTGTCGTCATCGCATCGATCATAGGGATCTTCTGGCAGAACAACATGTTCCAGTTCGTCCTCTCGATCTGCGGGGTACTGGTTTTCACCTGCCTCACTGCGTACCGGGCTCAGGAGCTTAAGGCGATGGCCCTGGCACTTCCTGAAGGTCAGCTCGGCACCTACTCGGTGGTCGGGGCCCTTGGTCTGTACCTGGCGTTCATCAACCTCTTCCTGTTCCTGCTTCGCCTCTTTGGCCGCCGAGACTAGGCCGGCAGCGGGCGACAACCGCGCGGGGGTGGCGGCTCGGACCATGGAGCCGTCACCCCGCGCCCTTCTTCAGAAGCTCGACCGTGACCGCTCAGGCGGTGTATCATCCCGCATGAAGCCGAAGGTGTTCCCCTCGGAAATCGATGCACTAGGCCAGGCAGCCGACTGGGGGGGGCCATCTTACGCCGGTGCAGTCCGGCGCCCGAAGCGCTGGGTAGCGTAGCCCACGATGAGGCCGACCAGCGAACCGGGGATCATGATCTCCCAGAAATAGATCTTGCCGGTTTCCGGATTCCTGCCAATCGCAAACGGCAGGGCCAGCAGCGCGCCGACGCCCACCCCGACCAGAATGCCCATAGGCAGCGAATTCACCTTTCTGGCCAACCAGCCGATCAGCACTCCGGCCACCAGTCCCTTCCCCATTGACCCGATGATGATCCCCATGATCTGCGGAGCGACTTCCGGGGCAGACACCAGGGCGCTGAGCCCGTCGAGAACACCGAGCCCACCACCCAACACCAGGCCGAGGAGCGGCTTGTTCATGTGCCACCTGCCTTTCCGGAGAAGAGACGGAGTAACCCCTACCGACTCTGTTACCCGTCCGATGGGACCTCTTTAAGTCCGCGGGGATGGCCTACAGTCCACGGGTCATCAGGAAGAGGATGCGCATCGCCAGATAGGCCAGGACCAGGAGAATCGGGGTCTGGTACTTGACCACCAGTCGGCGGCCCCGCTCCAACAGTGATTCCCGGTAGGCCTCCACCGGCAGAGCATCGAGGAACCGCGCCACTTCGTCGGCCAGCGCTTTGGCACTGGGATAGCGCTCCGTGGGGAGGGTGGCCAGGGCCCGGGATTGAATGGCCGCGAGGGGACGAGGGGGATCGGTCAGCAACGACCGCAGGATCCCACCGAGGGCGTAGACGTCGGTTCGCGGGTCCACCAGGGCGCTCTGTCCCGCGGCCTGCTCGGGTGCCATGAACCCTGGGGTTCCGATCACCGCGCCATCGGCGGTCCGCCATTCCTCTTCCGGGGTGCTGGGAAGTCCTGATTCGGCCTGATCGTCGGCCGTTTCCGTGAGCTTGGCGATACCCCAGTCCAATACCAACACTTCACCGAAGGGACCCACCATGATGTTGCTCGGCTTCAGGTCACGGTGGATGACACCGTTGGCGTGGGCGAAGTCGACGGTTTCACAGATCCGAAGAAATAGGCGCAGGAGGCTCGCGAGCGGCGCGCGGGCGGCGTATTCGTCCAACCGCTCTCCGCGCACCAGCTTCATGACGTAGTAGACCCGCCCGTCCGGGAGTACGCCGACATCGTGGACCGGAACAATGCCCGGATGCTCCAGCCGGGCGAGAATCCGGGCCTCGCGACGAAGCCGTCGGGCCGAGTGATCGCCGGCCCCTTCGGCCCGGAGTACCTTCAGGGCCACCTGTCGACCCAGCTCCTGGTCGACCGCCAGGTAGACGGTGCCCATCCCTCCTTGACCGATCCGGTCCACGATCTCGTAGCGAGTGCCGCTCAGATCGGGCCAATCCGCGATCCGCTGGAGATGGGCCACCATGGCGTCGGACAGCGGTTTCATGGCGGCTCCGCTCCAAGGAGCTCCCTGGCCTCCGCGCGGAACTCCTCGTCGCTTCCGCACTGCACCCGAAGCCGCTCCAGCGTCAGACGGCAGAATTCCCGGCGGGCGTATGCCAGGAAATTGGTCACCTGGGTCACCGGCAGCTCAAACTCCCGCGCCAGGTCCTTGTAACCGGGGCGCGCGCCGCCTTCCGCCGGGAAAAGGTCATGGCGTTCAAAGAGCTGAAACTGGACCCCCTTCCCGGCTGCTTCGCAATGCCGGCGCAGGTCCTCGACGGATAGCGTCAACAGGTTGCGAATCCATTCCCGCTGGAACCGCGACTCCGGGTCGGACTCGAACTCCGGAGCACTCACGCGGAGCTCCGCTTCCGCGGCCTCGAAATCCAACCCCACGATATCGGCCCCTCCGCCCCGCTTGAGCCGCTCCGCGTCGCGCGCCGCGTTGGCGAGAAACCGATCGAGGCAGACCCGCAGGAAGGTGCGGAATCTTGACTGTCGGGGATCGTAAGCCGTGAAGTAGTCGGCGGTCATGGCGTGGGTGAAGAACTCCTGGGTCAGGTCTTTCGCGTCCTCGTTGCAGGCGTGCCAGCGGATCCGGATGTGGCAGTAGACCGGTTTCCAGTAGCCGGCAACGAGTTCGCCGAAGGCGGCGCGACGAACCTCTGGATCGGAGCTCGCGATCGCTTCCACTACCGAGCGCTGGGTGGTTGGGAACGACCTACGGGTTCCGCCGATGTCGGTGTCGTGGGACATTGGACCGATTAATAGGGCTCCGGCATGGCTATCCGGCAAGGGCTACCGGCACCGGCGGAACCTGTTCCCACGACCCTTGGGGAAAGGCTCCCTTCTCCGAGGGTCCCGGACCGATTACCATTCCCGGTCCACAAATCTCCTCCCCGGACCCA
>JBGPJS010000211.1:0-6917 GCA_041485505.1 Gemmatimonadota bacterium
AGGGGACCACGAGGGTATCGGCGACCGTGGCGGCGGGTACACCGGGCGAACCTGGAAGACCGAGCGTCGCGACTCCGGAACCGGCGGCGGCGAGCAGCGCGTCGGCGTGGCCGTGATAGCACCCCTCGAACTTGACGATCGCCGGCCGCGAGGTCGCGGCCCGGGCCAGGCGGACCGCGCTCATCACGGCCTCGGTCCCGGAGCTTACGAACCGGACCATTTCCACCGAGGGGAACGTGGCTGTCACCCGTTCAGCCAGCCGCACCTCCGCTTCCGTGGGTGCGCCATAGCTGGTGCCTTGGGCCGCGGCTTCGGAAAGGGCCCGGAGAACGGCGGGATGAGCGTGACCGAGAATCAGAGGCCCCCACGACAGCACCAGATCCACCAGCCGATGGCCATCGACATCCTCGAGCCAGGCGCCCTCTCCACGGGAGATGAACCGGGGCGTGCCACCGACCGCCCGGAATGCCCGGACCGGGCTGTTCACCCCGCCGGGAAGCACCCGTAGCGCGCGCTGGTACAGCGCGCGCGAGCGCGCGATGTCCTGAGTTCCGCGGTGCGCCGGGCCGGGCTCACTCCCCACGGGAGTCGCCCACCGAGAGCCAGCGCGCCGCGTCCGCGGCGTGATAGGTAATGATCGCGTCGGCGCCGGCGCGACGCATGCCGAGCAGGCACTCCAGCACCACGGCGCGTTCGTCGATCCAGCCGTTGGCCGCCGCGGCCTTGATCATGGCGTACTCACCGCTCACGCTGTAGGCAAGCACGGGGAGCGTGGTCCGTTCCCGGACGGCACGCAGGATGTCCAGGTAGGGCAGAGCCGGCTTCACCATCAGCAGATCCGCCCCCTCGGCTTCGTCGAGCGCGGCCTCCCGGAGCGCTTCTCGCGCATTGGCGGGATCCATTTGGTACGACCGGCGATCTCCGAACGCAGGAGTACTCTCGGCCGCCTCCCGAAAGGGGCCGTAAAACGCGCTGGCGTACTTCACCGCGTAACTCAGGATCGCCCGGTCGGGATGCCCTGCGGCGTCCAGTGCCTCACGGATGGCCCGTACCATGCCGTCCATCATGCCGCTCGGCGCCACGATATCGGCGCCGGCCTCGACATGGCTCACCGCGATTTGCCCGAGGACTTCGAGGGTGGCATCGTTATCAACCGCCTGGCCGAGCACGATCCCACAGTGGCCGTGGCTGGTGTACTCACAGCAGCAGACGTCGGTGAGAAGCAGCAGATCGGGGAAACGAGCCCGGAGACGACGAAGGGCAATCTGTACGACGCCGTTCTCGGCGAAGCTCCCTGAGGCCGCCTCATCCTTGGCCGCGGGGATACCGAAGAGAAGAATTCCCCCGAGTCCAAGCGCGGTGAGACGGTCCGCCTCGGCATCGAGCTCGGCATCCACGGCGAATCGGCGCGTCCCCGGCATCGAAGCCACCTCGCGTGACATCGTGGAGGACTCGATCACGAAGAGAGGCTGGATCAGATGGCGGGGCGACAGATCCGCCTCGGCCACCAGCCGGCGAACGGCGGCGGAACGGCGCAGGCGGCGCGGACGGCGCAAAGGGTGGTCGCTCACGCGGGTAGAGTAGAGGCTTGCCAGTCAAGCCGCAAGCAAGCGAATCCGCCGGTCCCGAAACGCAAGGACCGACCGCGCCATGATGCGACGCGACCGGTCCCCGATGAAGACACGAACCGCAGATTGCTCGTCCGAGAGGTCGTCGGCCGGATCTCACGCCAGCGCTGCTCCGCTGGCGGCACCCTTACAGCATCAATCTGCGAGCCCGCACCCGCACCCCGCTCACGCTTCCCACGCCGTGGAGTAGCGGAACGTGCGTTCCTTCACTGCCCGCGCACTGCCCGCGGATTAGAAGAGCGTCCAGAGACCCGCCGGCCGGAACGCCTAGGAAACCAAGCCCGGAGCAGCACCCTCGATCGCGACTCAGTGGGAGCCCACGCTCCCACAACGCCGGCCGCTCCAATCGTCGTCGCTTTCACCGAAACGGGTGGAACCAACCACGCGACGCACTTTCCATCGGTTGGTGCATGCCGCCGGAACTCACTCGATCTCCAGAGTCCAACCGTAGTCCTCGAGTGGGATGACCTGTCGCCCGGCACCCGGCGCCGGGAGAACAAAATCCACCGCGTGGGTCGCGCCCAGCCACATCGATTGAAGCGCCTGGTTGAAGTCCACGGGGCAGGTGCTCTTTACGCTCACCGCGCTCCCGGTCTCCACCGGCCGCCAGACCAGCTCGATCCGCCTTCCTTCATCCGCGGCCGCCCTGGATTCGACGCGGTATGCGGTGACTCCGGCCATCCCTCGACCGTTGAGCGAAAGCGCGCATGCCTCGGGCGCCCGGGAATGAGTCCCGCAGAAGCTGAGGCCGCTGATTCTGGTGAAAGCTCCGGTGTAGCCACCGTCGTTGGTCCGGATGAGGGTTCCCTCGAGCACCTCCTGACCGCCGTTCAAGCAGTCGCTACCCGCTTCACCGTACTGCGGCCAGGCGCTGGTGAGTCGGATTCGATACTCCGACTTGAGGGTTCCGGCATTCGGCCCCCGGTTCGTCCCCGGCCGTTGTCTGGCATCCGGAGCGGCAGTCTCTCGATCGACGAGGGCCAGACCGACGATCGGGCGATCTCTCGGCAAACCGCGCTCCTGGGCTGGGGTCGCGGTCGTGACGAGGGCCTGAAATAGGAGGACAGCGCCAAAGGCGCGGGTGTATGGTTTGGGATCCATGAGTGACTCCTCTGTCATGCGTCGTTCGCATTCAGCCCGATGAAGGTGCCCGGGTCACCCTCCCCATAAGACAAGCTCCGTGCCGTTCGTCGTCGAGGCGATTATTCCCGGCGATTGGGCGTCTATGGTCTTGGGCGGAGCGGAGTTGCCTGAAGCCGGAGACAATCCGCCGACCGGCCTCGCCGTAAGGAGAGGCCTACAATGCTGTAGTTGAGAGAGGGGTTACCGACAGAATTGTCGGTTCTCTGGCAAGTCGAACGCGGAGGCTCAGACTCGGTATCGGTCCGGATCCAGCCGGTACTTTCGGATCTTGTAGCCCAGAATTCGTTCCGTGGTCTGCAGCACCCGGGCGGCCGCGGCCCGGTTGCCCCGCGCGGTCTTGAGCGCGTCCTGGATGAGGTCCTTCTCGTAGGCGGCCACCGCTCCGGCGAATGAGTCGGGCACACCCGTTCCCGAGGCCTCGGCGGTCTGCAGCGTCGGCGGCAGGTGATGGGCGTGGATCGCTCGGCCACCACAAACCACGACCGCGCGTTCGATCACATTCTCCAGCTCGCGTACGTTGCCGGGCCAGTGGTAGCTCATCAGCATGTCGATGGCCGGGGTGGTGACGCGGCGGATGCGCTTGCCGTGGGTGCGGGCGTATTTCTCCACGAAGTGGTCGGCCAGGAGAAGGATGTCGGAGCGGCGCTCCCGCAGAGGGGGTACGAAAATGGAAAAGACGTTCAACCGGTAATACAGATCCTCCCGGAAACGGCCTGCCTCGATCGCCTTCTCCAGATCCGTGTTGGTGGCCGCGATCAACCGCACATCGACCCGGATCGTCTCGGTCCCGCCGAGGCGCTCGAACTCCCGTTCCTGCAGGACCCGAAGCAGTTTCACCTGGGTGGCCGGGCTCAGATCGCCGATCTCGTCCAGCAGCAAGGTGCCCTGGTGAGCCATCTCGAACCGCCCCTTCTTGCGGTTGAGCGCCCCGGTGAAGGCACCCCGTTCGTGGCCGAAGAGTTCCGATTCGATCAGCGACTCCGGCAGCGCGGCGCAATTGACCTTGATGAGGGGCCCCTTGGCGCGCGCGGAGTGGTGGTGAATGGCATGTGCGATCAGCTCCTTCCCGGTACCGGACTGGCCCCGCAGGATCACCGTGGTGTTGGTACCGGTCACCATGGCGATCTGCTCGTACACCTGCCGCATTGGACCGCTGGTCCCGATGATGTTGGCGAAATCGTAGCGCTCCCGGAGCTCCTGACGGAGCTGCAGGTTCTCGTCCCGGAGGCGTTCCCGCTCTTCATCGACCAGGCGCTGGATCTTGAGGGCCTGAGCCATGAGGGAACTCACCACATGCAGAAACTTGACCATCCGGTCATAGTTGCGGTCAGGCTGGAACGGGAGGTCGACCGAGAGCGCCCCGATCGGCTTGAGGTCGAGGAGGATCGGCACACAGAGAAAGCTCACCTCTGCGGCCGGTGGCCCCAGACGCTTCGCCGCCCGATGGAGAAAGCGGGGTTCCCGTCCCACTTCGGGCACTACGATCGGCTTTCCCCCTTCCACCACTCGGCCGGTAATCCCCTCGCCGAGCCGGTACCGGACGATCCGTCCATCGGGCAAGAGCCCCAGCGAGGCCTCGATGCACAGCTCTCCCGCCGCCAGATCGAGCAGCGTGATGGTGCCGCGGATCACCTCGCAGCGGCGCTGCAGAATTTCCAGAACCCGGTGCAGGCCCTCCTTCAGGTTCAAGGGACCCGAGAGGGCCTGACTCACATCGAACAGCGTCGCGAGCTTGAGGACTTCACTGCTTTCATCGCCGGATTCCACCGGCGAAGCGCTCGTAGCGGCTCCGACCTCGGCGGTGGACTGGCTGGAAACCGGCAGCATCAACCCTTCCCCGTCGGTACCGGCACCAGGGCCCCGGCACGGCGCTCAAGACTCCACTTCAAGGCGGCCGGAGTGACCAGAGTGGTGACCATCACCATGATGACGATTGCCGAGTAGGAGGCTTGGTCGACAATCCGTTCGCCATGGATGGTGAGGCCAAGACCCAGATTGGCAAAGATGAGCCCGACCTCGCCGCGCGGAATCATCCCGATGCCGATGGCCAGGGGGCTCAGGCCGTCACCCCATCCTCCCAGCGCGCAGGCCTGTTTTCCCGCGATGGCGGCGAGGGTGAGCAACCCTGCGAGACCGAGAACACCGGGCTGGAAGAGCCCGGACAGATCCACCCGCATACCCATCAGAACGAAGAACAGCGGGACCAGAAGGGTGGCGACGGGACTGATAAGGTCCCGGAGCGGCCGCTCACCCCGGGCCACGAACTCCAGAAAATGCGACTCCTCGAGGATAAGGCCGGCCGCGTAGGCCCCGACGATCGGCGCGAGGCCGATCACCGAGGCGAGATCGGCCAGGAGGAAGCAGATCACGAGGGCCGTGCTCAACAGCACGCCGGAACCCCTGAGCCCTGAGCTGAGCCGGAACAGACCCCTGGAAAGCGCGGTCCCGAGACCGAGTGCGACCGCCAGGAACCCGCCCGCCTTGAGCAGGACCAGCCCAACCGCCGCGAAAGAGGGAACGCCACCCAAGTTCGCGGACCCGATGAGGCTGCCCACCACAGCCAGAATCATGAGCCCCAGCACGTCGTCGATCACCGCGGCGCCGAGGATGATCCGCGCTTCCGGCGCTTGAGAATGACCCATGTCCTTGAGCACCCGGGCCGTGATACCCACGCTCGTGGCGGTGAGGGTCGCCCCCAGAAAGAGATGGACATAGAGGCTCCGTTCCGGCAGCAGCAGCGCCGCGACCCACCAGCCCAGCGCCCAGGGCGTCACCACCCCCAGGACCGCCACGAGGAAGGACCGTACTCCCACGGTGAGCATGTCCCGCACGCTCGACTCGAGGCCGACTTCGAAGAGCAGGATGACCGCGCCGAGGCTTGCCAGGACATCGATGGCCGGTGTCGCCGCAAACAGCCGCAGTGCGGGCAGGCTTCCAAGAACGACGCCCACGAAAAGCTCGCCCAGCACCGCCGGCTGACCGATCCGCTCCGCGACGTGACCGCCAAGCTTGGCGCCCGCCAGAATCAGGGCCAACGCCAACAGCACCGGAGCGACCGGATCACCGGCCCCAGCGCCGACCTCCGGCAGCATCACTGAGACTTCGTCGGCGACGCGCTCAGCCGCTTGGACCAGCTGAGCGTCACCCCGGCCCACGCCTTTACGTCCTCGGTGGTCCCAGGCTTGGTGACTTTGGCGAAGTTGTCATTCAGGTAGTACAGGTGGACCGTCGGAGCCAGGGTGACGGAACCCAACGACAAGGCACCCGAGGCTGAGAAGTCCAGATGGGTGAAGGAGTTCTTGGCGAAGTTCGCGATCTCCGCCGGTTTCGAACTGTTGACTCCCTGGCCGGCGCTCAATCCGGCCAGGACGCCGAGTGTCAGGGGAAACCCCTTGATAACGCTCACCCCCTGGCTCAGGCTCCCCTCGAAATAGGCGCCCTTCACCTTATCGACGTCATACCACACGGCCAGCTTCGGCGAGAGCGGAATCCGGGTCGCCTGCAGCTTGCCATAGACCTCGACGGTTCGATTGGCGTTGTTGGTCAACAATCCGGGGACGACCGCGGCGCTGCGATTGGGGTACAGATAGGTCACGGCGCCGATCCCACCGGCGGCAGCGGTCCCGAGGGAATGGTCGTACTCGGCGGACAGATCGATTTCGGTCAGGTCGAAGCTTGCCTGCCCGCCGCCTTCGCTGACGTCCTTGGTCGGATCGCTGTACCGGCCCAGATCGATGCTGGACCATCCGAGCAGGACCAGGGACCCGCCGGCGGCCGGGATGGTGAAATAGGCGTCAGGCTGCAGTACGAACCGGTTGGTCAGACTCAGACCGCGCCAAACGTAGGCGTTGAAGAGGCCGGCGTCGGTGGCCAGGGTGATCTGCGCCTCGGCTCGAGCCGCAATGGTGATAGTGAATGCCAGGACGGCGCTTGCGACGATCCTCAGGGGCTTCATGGCGTACTCTCCGGGGTTGGTGTGGGTGCTAACAAAGCGGCCCGCTCGATGAGGAGGAGCGGGCCGGGTGACTGAGAGCTTCCGGGGCCGTGAGGCCCGATCCTCATGGAGAAACGCAGGTGAGGTGATGACAATTGAAATTTCGGGCCGGGAGGTGACGGCCGTCCAACCCCAATGCCGGGGTGTGATGG
>JBGPJS010000212.1:0-6827 GCA_041485505.1 Gemmatimonadota bacterium
CCGGCGATGAAGCGGTCGGATGGGAGCATGAGGAAGACATCGCCGGCCAGCGAAAAGACCAGTCCCAGGGCCACCGCCCTCTGATACAGCGGCGAGACCGTTGCTGGGGCGGCAACCGCCAGAACAAGAAATAGTCCGGTGGTCAGCGGCTTTGCGAAGTACACCAGGCGCCGGGGGCCCCCGTACTCGGCCCGGACGTGGATCGACGCACTCAGCGCGGCGAGCGCGGTCAGCGGAACAATGAGGGGCACCGCGCTCTAGCGAAGCCCCTTGGTGGGCCCAGCCTTATCGCTCTCGAAGATGATGCTCTCACAGGTAACCCCCGCCTCGGCCTTGAGAAGTTCCGAGATATCGATCGCCTTGGTGCGGAACCCCCGCCGCTCCAGCAGCTGGCGCGTCGCGGGGAACGATTTCGGGATCACCAGCGTCTCGGCCACAACCAGGACATTGGCTCCGCCCCGCTCGTTGGAAGGGACCTCGATGATCTCGAAGCCTCGGAACTGCCTTGAATCCACCCAGGAGCTGTTCATCAGCATCATGTTGCGTCCAAGGTAGGAACACCCCGACTTGAGGTGGAGGCAGCCGGTGACTCTGACGTCGATCACCTCGTACCCGTATGGCATCAGGATGCTGCGCAGCCCTTCCACCCCGGCCTGGCTGGTCCGGCGGGTGATGCCCACGTAAAGCTTCTTGCCCACCCGGACAACATCGCCCCCCTCCAGCGTGCCACTTGGCGGCAGCGAGAGAACCCGCCGATGGAACGCGAGCTCCTCGGCCACACTGAACACCTCGCCGGCCCGGGAAGCGGTACCCATTCGAGCCGGCACCAGGACTTCATCGAGCACGACGGCGGCGTCCTCCACGAAGACCGCATCGGGGAAGCTTTCCATCGGGGGGAGGGAGGTGACCCGGACGCCGAGGTCCCGGAGGAGGTCCTCGTAGGCATGGTGTTGCTGGCGCGCCAGCTCCAGATCGATCGGCGTCCGCGGCAGGTGGGTCAGCTCGCAGTTGGCGATGCTGGCACTGACGCCGCGGGTCAGGGCATTGAGCATGGGGTCCTGCAGGAGTCTATGAGGCCGCTAGGAGTGGGGGGAACCTAGCTGTCACGGTGAGTGCGTCAAGCCAGCGCCTCCAGGAGCGCCCGACCCACTTCCCGGGTCCCTGCCGTCCCGCCGATGTCGGGCGTGGTCGGGCCCTCCGCGACTACGATACGCGTCGCCTGTTCCAGCCGTCGGGCCGCAGCGGGGTGGCCAAGCGCCTCCAGCATGAGGGCGCCCGTCAGCACGGTCGCGATCGGATTGGCCACGTCCTTACCGGCAAGTGGTGGAGCCGATCCATGCACCGGTTCGAAGAGCCCCGCGCGACCGGGATGCAGATTGGCGCTGGCCGCGACACCCAGCCCGCCCACCAGCCCCGCGCCCAGATCAGACAGAATGTCGCCGTAGAGATTATTGCTGACGATCACCTGGAACCGTTCGGGCTCCCGAACCAGCTCCATCGCCAGGACATCCACGTAGCGGTGTTCCGGGGTGATCTCCGGGTAGCGAGCGCCGACCTCCATGAAGATCTGGCCCCAGATTCGCTGGAAGGGTACCGCATTCGACTTGTCGCTCATGGTCACTCGGGTTTTTCCATGGGCCCGGGCCCAGCCGAACGCGGCCTCGATGATGCGAGTGACACCCTTGCGGGTGTGAATCTCCTCTGAAATCTGCCGCTCGTCGGGCGTTCCTACCGCCTCGGTCCGACCCAACCCCTGGTACTGGCCCTCGGTGTTCTCGCGGAAGATGACGAAGTCGATCGATGGCGATCCGCTCCCGCCCTCCCGCCCTCCCGCCGTCCCGTCGAAACGGGCGAGCGGAGTCAGCCTCGGATGCAGGAGCAGCACCGGCCTGAAGTTGATGTACAGATCCAATCGAAATCGGAGCCCCAGCAGAATGTCCCGCGCGTGCTCGTTAGCGGGGACGCGGGGATCGCCGAGGGCGCCGATGAAGATCGCGTCCACCTCATCCCGCAGGTGATTGAAGGCCGCTTCCGGAAGGGTTTCGCCAGTCTTGAGGTAGTGCTCGGCGGAGTAGGGCAGGGTCTCGGTCTGCAGGGTCACTCCTTCCTTGCGGGCCGCGGCGTCGATGACCTCGAAACCGGCGGCGACGACCTCGGGGCCGATGCCGTCGCCGGGGATGAGGGCGATGCGGTGCGTCTTCACGAACTCTTGCTCCGCAAGGGAAAAGCGTGAACAGTAAACCGTGAACAGGAGGTGGTGGGGGTGGGCCTGTTCACGGTTTACTGTTCACGGTTCACGGCTCTCCAACCGCATGTCCACAATTGATGCAGTGCTTCCATCCCAGCTCGATATCGGTCTGACACTCGGGGCAACGGGTGAAACTCTGATTCTGGCCGCAGTGGGGGCAGAAGTTCACCGTGCGACCCGCGGGGAGCCGTCCTCCGCAGAAACCGCAGCGGGGTCCGGCTGCATCGGATCGGGCCGGCGCGCTGTTAGGGGCCGGTGGGGTCGGCGGTGATGGAGGAGTCGGCTCCTCGGAAGGCTCCGGGGCAACGATGGTGAATCGCACGGCGTCGAGTGCCATCCTCGTCCCGGCATTGCCGGCGGGAGGCGCCGGCTCGGGTTCTTCCTCCTCTTCCTCCGGCGGGGCAAACGCGATCTCGGGATCCGGACCCAGGGCATGGGCCAGTTGGTCGGTGGCGAGTTGGAACTCCGCCTCGGCCAGTTCCGCCAGCAGCGCCAGGTCGGGGTTCGGGCTCTCGGCCTCCAGTTCGAACCGTTCCCGGATCTCGTCCGACATCATCCGGACAAACCCTCCTTCGCCGGCGCAAAGGCGAAGCAGGAGCATGTCGTAGTCCTCCATGGTATCGATGGCGAGAGAGCGCCGGTTAGTGCGATAGGGCACCACCGACTCCCGGATCTCCCCGATGGCCAGCGGACGGTGCAGGCGGGCCGGGTCGATCGCGATCAGGTTGTCCACCAGTCGGCGGAAGAGGCGCTCGAGGTCGGTCATGGGAATAGGGATGACGGAATGAAGGATTGAGGGATTGGGCCCGGAAGGCAATGGAGCCAGCCCGCAACCATACTGCCTTACCGGGGAACCGGCGTCCCGCCATATTCTCCCTCCGATGAACGATCTTCTGGAACGCCTCCAGTCCGCCTTCGGTACCACCTACCGTCTCGAGAAGGAACTCGGCGGCGGCGGGATGAGTCGCGTGTTTGTGGCGGTGGAATCCGCGCTGGGCCGGAAGGTTGTGATCAAGGTCCTTCCGCCCGAGTTAGGCGCGGCACTGAGCGTGGACCGCTTCCGTCGCGAAATCCAGGTCGCCGCCAGTCTGCATCACCCGCATATCGTCCCCCTGCTTGCCGCGGGCGAGGCGGACGGGCTGCTCTACTACACCATGCCTCTCATTGAGGGAGAGTCGCTCCGGGTCAAGCTGGCGCGAGAGGGCGAGCTGCCCATCGGCGAAGCGGTCCGCATTCTTCGTGATGTGGCCGACGCTCTGGCGCTGGCCCATGAGCACGGCGTAGTGCACCGGGATATCAAACCAGACAACGTCCTGATTTCTCGGAACCATGCGTTGGTGACTGATTTCGGAGTCGCCAAGGCCTTGAGCGAGGCCAGCGGCGCCGCCGCCCTGACCTCGACCGGGATGGCCCTCGGCACTCCGGCATATATGGCGCCGGAACAGGCCGCCGCGGATGCCCACGTTGATCACCGGGCCGACCTTTACGCCCTCGGCGCCATGGCCTATGAGATCCTAACCGGGCGGCCGCCCTTCATTGGACCGACGGCCCAGGCGGTGCTGGCGGCGCAGGTGACCAAGACTCCCGAGCCCCTAGCTGAGGCCAGAACAACCGTGCCTCCCGGGCTCTCGGCGCTAGTGATGCGGTGTCTGGAGAAGCGGCCGGCCGATCGGTGGCAGAGCTCCGAGGAATTGCTGCACCAGCTCGAAGCCATGGCGACGCCGAGTGGAGGCACTACACCAACGGCGGCGGTTCCGGTGGCATCGACACCCCCTGCAACCCGGTCCGCCCCGTCCGCCGCTACCGCCTCTCCCGCCCGCTCTCTCCGCCCCGCGATCTTCGTCGGCCTTCTCCTCGTGGTCCTCGTCGTGGGATACCTCCTCCACGGGCGCGGCTCCAGGGCCTCGATTGTGAGGTCCGAGGACGTCAAGAAGACGCTGGTGGTCCTTCCCTTCGAGAATCTGGGCTCCTCGGACGACAACTACTTCGCCGACGGCCTGACCGAGGAGATCACCAGTCGTCTGGCGGTCGTCACCGGTCTCCGGGTTACCTCGCGGACCACCGCGATGCAGTACCGGGGTGCCCAGAAGACGGCTCGGCAGATCGGCCAGGAGCTGGGCGTCGGCTATGTGCTGGAGGGGAGTGTGCGCTGGGAGAAGGTCGGCAGCGGACCGAGCCACTTCCGGGTGACGCCGCAATTGATCCAGGTGTCCGATGACAGCCACCTCTGGGCCAATCGTTACGATGGGGTGCTGGCCCAGGTTTTTGAGGTGCAATCGAGAGTGGCGGAGCAGGTGGTGAGTGCCCTAGGTGTGGCGCTGCTGGAGCCCCAGCGGCAGGCGCTCGCCGCGAAGCCGACCGACAACCTCGAAGCCTATGACTACTATCTGCGCGGCAACGAGTATCTCACCCGAGGCAACAGTGAGGGCCCTATCGGACTGGCCATCGGCATGTACCGGAAAGCGATCGGGCTCGACTCGACCTTTGCGCTGGCCTGGGCCCGCCTCTCCCGGGCGGAGGCCCAACTCTACAACATCTACGGCGATCGTACGCCTGCGTGGCTGATGGAGGTGAAGCGCTCCGCGGAGCGGGCCTTGCAGCTCCAGCCCGATCTGCCGGAGGCCCACCTGGCGATGGCGTACTATCACTACTGGGGATACGATGACTACGGTCCGGCGCTCGAGGAGCTGACTCTGGTTCAGAAGAGCCAGCCCGACAACCCTGATCTCATCGACGCCATCGGACGGGTCCACCGGCGCCAGGGTGACTGGAAGACCGCCATCACCCTCATCAAACAGGCCGCGGCGCTCGACCCCCGCTCCAACTATTGGACTTATGAGGCCGGCCAGACTCTGCGCTTGATGCGCGAGTATCCCGAGGCCGAAAGCTTCCTCGACCGGGCGACGGAGTTGGCTCCGGATCTGAGGGATGCTTTCTTGGATAGGGTCGCCCTGTACTTGAATTGGCGGGGGGATGTTGGCCGGGCGAGGGCGGTGTTACGGGAGGCTGATGGCAGAATTGGTGTGGGTCCGGTACTGCTCAACAATGAAGGGCCCTCTCCGCTCTTCCTTGTGGCGGAAGACCCGGCCTGGCTGAAGGAGGTCGAAGCGCTCACCCAGGCCGCCTTCGGGAGTGATACCGCGAGCTTTCTCCTCCTGAGGGGTGATCTCCTCCGCCTCCGCGGTGACGCGACCGGGGCCCGGATCTACTACGACTCCCTTCGGGTTCAGCTCGGCAGGATGATCCTCGCCGTGCCCGATGCCCCCAAGTTCCACAGCTTGCTCGGACTGGCCCTGGCTCGGCTGGGACAGAAGGACGAGGCGATCCGCGAAGGCCGTCGTGCGGTGGAGCTGTTGCCCATCTCCCGCGACGCGGTCTGGGGCGTATACTGGGCCGCAAATCTCGCCGAGATCTACACTCTCGTGGGCGAACCCGATTTGGCCATGGACCAGCTGGAGCAACTGCTGGCCGTGCCCTCCCAGCTATCGGCGGCCTCGATCAAGGTGGATCCGACCTGGGCCCCGCTCCGGGGCAATCCGAGATTTCAGAAGCTGATCGGGGGTGACCCCGGTCGATAGTATCATTGGCCTGCCCGCCTGCCCGCCTGCCCGCCTGCCCGCTTGCCCGCCTGCCCGCCTGCCCGCCTACCCTACCGCCGGTCGCCCCTCGGCGAGCTGCCCCTCCAGCTCCGCGAACGCCGCATCCGGATCATAGTCCGCGTATAAGCCCTTCTTCCGCTTCTCCCCCAGCCAATTCCCGAATCCCGACTCCTCAATCCCCTTCGAAGTCACCTGCTCCCTCGCCGCCTTCACCGCGAGATCGTTGGCATACTCGTTCTTGGCATGACCCTGGTGCCCCCGCACCCAGCTCCACTGCACCTCGTGCTTCTGCGCCGACATCACCAGGGTCTGCCACAGCTCGAGATTCTCGATGGCGCCGCCTTTGCGCCTCCATCCGCGCTGAATCCATCCCGGCACCCAATCCCGCATTCCCTTCACCAGGTACTCGGAATCGGAGACGATGAGGACCCGCAACCGCTCGCCTTTCCCGGCCAGCAGCTGCAGGGCCGCGATAGCGCCGGCCAGCGCCATTCGATTGTTGGTGGTGTCGGGGGCGTGGATGCAAAAATCGCGGCGCTGAATGCCGCCGCGGGCGCGCACCTCAATCAGGCCGGCGGCACCACCCGGGGTGGCGCCCTCCTGCCCGTTGCCGAGGCAGCTTTCATCAAGATGAAGTACGGATATGGGCAGCGGAGAGCCGGCCACTGAGTCTCTGGGGAACGTTGTGAACGATGACGGGGATGTCGCAGGCGCGGAGAATCGTTTCGGTGTGGGATGAGACCTCCCACCTCCCCTCGGTGCGGTGCGCCCCGGCGAAAAGCGCGTTGCAGCCCAGCCGCTCGACCGCTTCCCGGATCACGTATGCCACGTCGCCCGGGTAGATGTGGGTCTCGAAGCTGAGGGGAGTCTCCGACAGGGCGACGGCGGCCCGCGCCAGCACCTCGCGCCCGGCGGCCTGATCCGCGGCGGCGTGGATCACCTCGAGATGCACCCCGGCCACCTCGGCGTAACGGGCCGCG
>JBGPJS010000213.1:0-6826 GCA_041485505.1 Gemmatimonadota bacterium
CGTCCCAACGTTCCCGGGAGTAGGCGCCGCTCCCATAGGACCCATCTCCTCCGTTTCGGAACCCGCGAATCTGCTGGGGACCCATGGCGAGATCGGGTCGGGGATCGCCATAAGCAATCCAGTGTTTCACCAGCCCTCTGCTCCAGTCTTCGCGGAGAACGGTCTGGTGCGCGGCGGCCTCCACGTTGATCGAGATCGAGTCGGTCCGCCAGCCGCCCGCAGAGACCGTCACCGTGGCCCGTCCAGGGCCCCGGGGTCTGAGGATGCCATCGGGTCCCACCATCAGGACTGACGAGTCCGAGGAGCTCCAGCGGAGAGGGATCGCGATGGGAACCTGCCGACCCCGTGGATCCGCCCCACGCGCTTGAAGTTGGTAAGGCGTGTCGGTGCGCACGTTTCGAGGGGGATCGACCAGTCGAAGCGTATCGAGGTATCGGTCATAGGGGGCCACTTGTTGCCATACGATCCCATAGTTGATCGGCGCGCCGGAGCCGAACACGAGCTCCCGAGCCGACTCCAGATTCGCGATGGGTGCGATATACCACTTCTGTCCGACGGTTCCGGGTTGTTCGGCGAGGAAGGCCAGCCACCGCCGGTCGGGGCTGATGTCAAGTCGTGCGAAGGCCGGTCCGATCACCGCGAACTTATGAGTATCGAGCTCGAGGCTTCCCAGAATCGGGGCGCCATTGCTGTCGACCGTGACGAGCATATGACGATCGTCCACCCAGTCGTGGACAACCGTCAGGTCGTACCCTGGAACGCCGGTGCAGACTGGAGGTTCGGCGCCGTCGAGTCCCACCCAGCAGATCTCGTCCGGCTTGTCGTCGTACCGTCGCAGAAACCCGACCCGGGTTCCGTCGGGTGAGAGGGCGGCGCCGAAATCCACCGCTCTGCCCGTGGTGAGTCGACGGATCCGGCGGGACGGAAATTCCATGAATGCGATCTTGTAACTGTCCGCCCCACGAGGGCTCCATTGGGTCGTCGAAAACACCATGCCTGACATGTCCGGCAACCAGCTGGGATTGACGTCGTCATGATAAAAGTTGGTGAGACGAGTCGAGTCCCCCTTCGCATCCACCAGATAGATGTCGTCGGTGGTGCTGTCCCCCATTTCCCGGACCACGAGCCAGGAGTGGGCGTCCGGGCTGGGGTGGAGGCTCCGGATTCCCGGCACCTGCATGGGGAGGGGGATGCGGGTACCGCTCTCCATCGGAATGGGGTCTTGGGATTGCCAGTCGTTGGTCCGGATCGGGACCTTCCGAATGTCACCAATCCCAGTCGTGACTGGAGAGACCACCATGAGCACGGCGTCCGGTGCCGGGTGGTGGGAAAGCGCCAAGCTCCCGCCTCCGGTCACCAGCACGAAGAAGAGACTCGCCGCCACCGCCATGCGTCCTGAGCTGTACCGGAGCCGGGTCCAGGGCGGCAGGCTTCGGACCAGACGGGCGCACTCGCGAGTCGACGGATCTTCGCCCAACATCTCGGACGCCAGAGCGACGAGCCGCCGCTCGTCTCCCTGCGCCCGGACCAGACTGACATAGCGGACAAAGACGGCAGGCAGGGCATCGTGCCGCTTTCCGTCGAGGAGGTGCCGCGCGGCACGCAGCAGCGTGACCCGGTGTCCCTGGCCCAGCTCGGCGAGCATGCTACCCAGGCCCGCGTGCCCGGCCCGCCTCGCCTCGGACGGCGCCAGCTCGACCGCTACGGCAGCGATTTCGTCATGTGCCGGCTGCCACTCCTCTCCCACCCGCTGCACCAGCCCGCGTTGCTCCAGCGCGGTGAGTTGCGTCTCCACTACGCTCACCGCAAGCTCCGCTACGTGAGTCAGCTCGCTGTTTCGAATCGGGGTCCCCGCGAGGCTGAGCAGGAGAAGCACCCAGCGTTCCTCTCTCGACAGTTCCTCCAACCGATGGCGTAGTGCACTTCCGGCGGTGAGCTGTCGAGCCAGGCCCTCCGGATCGGGACACTGCCAGGCGCCGTCGTCCAAGCGAAGGCGCTGCTGGTCGAGGGCAAGCTGCAGAGTCTCCAGCACAAAGAGCGGAGAGCCGTCGGTGGCCTGGTGGACCGCGTTCGGCAGGCTCCCGGCCCAGGGCTCGTCCGGAAACGCACCTAGGCTCGCGATCAATGCCTTCACCTGCAAAGGCTCCAGCGGCGAGAGACTGAGCTGGCCACCGGCCAGTTCGCCCACGGTACCAGCGCCGGAGTGACGCGAGGCGGTAACGGCGAGAACCCGGCCGGGGAGCCGCTGCAGAATCGACCGGAGCCCCTGACGCGAGGCGGAATCGAGCCAGTGCATGTCGTCCAACAGCAGGGCGAAAGGCGATTCCTCGGCCACCGCCGTTGTCAGTTCACCCAGGGCGGTGATCCGGCGGTGGAGCGCCTCATCCCCGGTGGCCGTATCCGGCGCGACCGCGAAACGGGCGGAGAGCGACGGGTTGAGAGAGACGAGGGTGGCGAGCGAGGCCGGTGCCACTCCGGCGGCGCCGGGGAGCGCCGCCAGTGCTCCGGCCAGTTCCGCCAGGAAGGCGAAGGGTACTTGTCGATCGGCGGGACTGGCCCGGAGGGCAATCACCGTGGCGCCTAACGATCGGAGTCGGTGCTTCACATCAGCCAACAGTCGGGTCTTTCCCAGGCCGGCCGGGGCGCCTACTTGGAGATGGATCGAGACACCCCGGCGTGCGGTCTCCCAAGCCAGCAGGATGGCGGAGAACTCCCGCCCCCGTCCCACCAGCTCGGCCACCAGCGCGCGGCTCGGCGCTCCCTCAGGCGCGGAATCGCTGGACCGGAGCCGCGCCAGCAGCGCCCGGGTCGCGGGCTCCGCTTCCCGGCCTTCGGTGCGGAGATACTTGTCGAGGGCGTCGCATTCGAGGGTCAGCCTTAATGAATCTCCCGCCGCGGCGAGGGCTTCCAGGAGGAGTCGCCGAGCGGCCTCGCTGTCAGGGGCCGCAATGCAGACACGGCGCGCCAGCGCCACTGACTCGCGAGTTCGGCCAATGGACAGCCATCGCCTCGTGAGCGCCTCTGCCGAGCGGACGAACGCCGCGCGGAGTCTCTGGCGCTCCAGATCCGCCCACTGCTCGAATTCGGCGCCGCCGGGTGACCTCAAGTCGGGGAGAAACTCGCCTCGGTACGATTCGACCGCCCCTTCCAGTGTCCCCTTGTCGATCGCCGAGAGAAACTCGTCACGGTCCACCGCGAGGGGTATTTGGAGGATCAGCTCATCGCCCTTGGTGAGGATGCTGTCGGGACCGAGGGTTTGGCGGAGTTCCCAGACCAACTGGCGCAGGGCATGGCGGGCTCGATCGGGATCCAGATGGGCCCAAAGGAGATCGAGCAGGTGGTCGCGGTTGGCGGAGCGCCGGGGTGAGCAGGCGAGGTAGATGAGGAACGCGAGCGGCTTTCCCGAGTCAAGCAGTACCCGATCCTCTCTCCCGACCATAACCGGTGGAACCCCGCCGTCTCCTGCAACCAGACCGGCGGCAGGGGCAGACGTGGCGGAATGCCTGGGATCGGCGCGCAACAGGGCCGCCCCGCCGAGCGTGCTCAGCGTCAGCGGAGCGTCAGGAGATGTGGGTTGTCGGTGCCCGTTCGGCATCTGACGGTCTGCTGACGGAGAGGCTGTAGAGTCGCGATGAGTCATTGGCGCGAAACCAACCCCCGGTCACCGCCGGCGCGGGCCTTTCTACGGGTGGCACCAGAGAAGGTACCGGTCGAACGGTGGGTCGGCAAGCCATCCGAGAGGGTGGGGCCGGGGGGCTCCTTCACTACTACTCAGCCGGCAGATCCTCACCCCGAGGCCCCTATGAAACGCACCGCTCTTCTCCTCACAACACTCGGCACAGTGGGCGCCCTGCTCCTTTCATGCGGCGACCCGAACCAGCCGTTGCCACCGTCGACCTCGACCGTCCCGGTTCCTCCTACGCCGGCGCTCATTCCGGTGCCCTCCACGCCATGCGGCGGCTGTGCCTTCGGGCCGGAGGTGTTTACCCGGCGGGAGAATCAGAAGACCGGAGACTTGCGAGAGTTCCCCGGCGATCCGCTGGCTGACTACCTGCTCGTGGTGCAGGATGACAACGGAGTGACGACCTCGGCCCAGATCATGCTCAACGGCGTGACGCTGAGTGCTGGGTCGCAGCTCGCGGGGTTGGATGTCTCGCAGGCCTCGGTGTCCATTCACCTTCAGGCGAAGAACAAGCTGACCGTCCTGCCGCTCCCGAAGACGGGGGCGAAGGTGACGGTGTGGGTGCTCAGCGGCGCGAAGGTGCTCTCATCTAGTGGTGGAACGATAGTCGCCCCCGGAAGGTCTGTGACCCTGACGGTACCAGCCAATGCCCTCACAACCTCTCAGTCGATTAGCATCAACATCGATTCTACTACGCTTCAAATCCCGGACCCAACTGTCATCCAACAACTTGGGCCCATAGTCAGCCTTCAGCCAAGCGGCCTAGCGTTCTCCGTTCCAGTCGACCTCGAACTGAGGCTGCCTCCGTCCCAAACGGGGAATCCCGACGCAGCCTTGTGGCTGTATCTCCCGGACTCGGCAACGCTGGCGTGGGTCGGGGGCACCTCCGACTCGACCTACACCAGTGTCCGCGGGAGGATAAGCCACTTCTCCTACTATCGAGCGGTTGTTCCTACTACAGTACTCTCGGGCCAGAAGAGCTACCGGGTTTTCAGCTTCCCCACACAGGCATTTCTTCGTGCGGCCCCGCCGACGTCACTTGAGACGAGAGCGGAAATTAGCCGCGCCCTTGGTGAATGGCAGACGCACCTCGCACCAGCGGGTGTATCGTTCGTGGAGGCCCCGTCAGCACCATCCCCAGATATCAGTATCTGGTTCGCCTCTCTTTCTTGGTATAGCGATCCGAATGCCGCGGGCGTCACCGTGATACAGTGCGCCCTACAGTTTGTCTGTCCCCCTAGTGCTGCGCAGCGCGGATTCGTACTCAATGACACAAAGCCATGGTACATAGTCAACGATGACAACTGGGTTGGCAATAACGTGATCGAGGCGGTGGCCAAGCACGAGATGGGGCACGTGCTCACCTTGTCCCACGACAATGGGTTTTATTGCCAATTGCCTTGGGTAAACCCTCTGCTGGACCCTGCCTGTCAGGATCCCCCCGTGATGAGACCGGTAGTGGGCCACGGCCCAATGGCGCTTCGGCAACAAGACCTGAGCAGTTTATCAAAAAAGTATTCTTCCGTCGATCAATCGCTTATAGCGACTGACATTCTGTCGCAGTCACCCACACAACTCACCGTACCCGAGAACACGAGTGTCCCGACGCCCTCGCTCCCACGGGTACAGATAGTCGACAACTCCAGCCCAAGGAGAGGCGTGCCGGGAGTAACGGTCTATTTCAGGCGCATCAACGGCGGATCCGTGACAGGTGCGGTCACGACGACAAACGGCGCCGGCTACGCTAGTATCCAGGCTTGGTCCGTTGGCGTCGCCTCCACCTCGCCGTACCAGCTCCAAGCCGTCGTCGTCGGTCCGGGCCCCTCACCCAGCTACGAGAAGACGGTGCTGTTCCAGGCCACTGCTGTTACGGGCAGTGGAAATGGCCCCTCCGGCCTCTGGACCGGCACCACCACCCAAACCGATTCGAGTATCGGCTTCCAAACCAGCTATTTCCTACAGGTAGATTTTACCAATGGTACCGCCAGAAGCGGCGCCTGTGCCAACACCGGCACCGTGCAAAGCGTAACGGCCACGCAGATCACAGTCTTCTACCCGAACTGCAGCACCGATGTGCTGACCTATTCCCCGCCGGGGACAACGCTGAGTGCTTCGGGCACCGTCACGGCGCAGTTCGGCGGTCGCCAGTTCCCCATTCAATGGCAACTCAGCTCGGGCAACCAGACTGCGGCACTTTGCACCGGGATGGGACTGGGCACCAGTTTCTACGACAACTTCAACTTCAACTCCTTCGGCGCCTCCTGGGCTCCCTCCGGAGGCACCTGGACCTATGGCAGCGGTCTCCTCACCGGCGATTGGCCCCTGGGCCAGGCCCAGACCGACCAGGGCAACTTCCTACTCAACGGCCAGTTCTATCCGAACGGCGACTGGACCGCGGTGACCACGCTTGATGCCTCCCGTCCGGCGAACAAGATGGTCTTTTTCAACTCGCCGGGGAACAAGTACAATTTCGAATTCACCAAACCCCAGGCCGAGGTCGCGGTCACCTATCGGACCAACGGCTCGACCTATACGGTGCTCACCAATCAGTTCAACTTGCCCTGGTTTAACTCTTCCGGGACCGATGTGGTGAAGGTGCTCAAGACGGGCAATGCGTTCGACGTCTCGGTCAACGGGCACTCGGTCTACCAGTTCAACGACAACCAGTTCAACGGCGTGGGCCAGCTCGGAGTAGGCGCCTATGGGACGATGGTGTACGACGAGTTCGCTGTCTGCCGCTGACCGGCAGGGCATCGTTCTCTGACAAGGCGCTGAACAGGACTTGAAAAGCGCGGCGAGTCGAAGCGACGGAAGGCGGCGAGGTGACACCTCGTCGCCTTGCCCTTCTCCGAGAGAGCCTGCCCCCCTACCCTCGACGCCCCCCGAGGTAAGAGCGTACCTTCTTACCCATGCCCGGCCCCCCCGAACCCGAGTGGCTCACCCGCAAGCAGCGCATTGATCCGGAGCTCGACAGCGCCGGGTGGGTGCGCCTACCCGCCAGCGGGGGCTCCAAGGCGGAAGGCCGCACCGAGGAGGAGGAGACCGCCAACGGGCCGGCCGACTACGCGCTCTGGCTGGATAACCGGATCGTCGCGGTGGTAGAGGCCAAGAAGCTCACGGTCGGTCCTCAGAACGTCCTTACCC
>JBGPJS010000214.1:0-6825 GCA_041485505.1 Gemmatimonadota bacterium
AGTACAACACCGAGCGCCCGCATCAGCATTTCGGGGGCCAGACGCCCGCGTCCCGCTACCACCCGTCGCCGCGCGGCTACCCGACCCGGTTGCCGGCCCAGGAGTACCCGGGCCACTTCCTCGTCAAGAAGATCACGACCGGCGGAACCTTTCGCTTCCAGCACCGCCTCCTGTTCATTGCGAACAGTCTGACCAACCACCATATCGGCCTGGAGGAGACCGACGATGGGATCTGGGCGATTTACTTCAACAGTATTGTTGGACCAAGCTGGACGAGAGGGACCATATCATTCGAGGGTAACCCCCAAAGTGTTACCCATGTTGCCGGACAACACTGTTACCCTCAACCCGGTTGCTCATGGGCGAAACGGACTGAGGCCGGCCCAGGGCAATGTTCGGCGACTCAAGGGGAGGGCGTCTGCGCACGCGGCTCTCACTTGTCCCCGGAGGGAGGGGAGGGTTGGGGAGGAGTGGAGCCACCAGAGGGGATGCCCGTCGCCGGTGGTCAGGGCCGCCGTGGCTGGCTTCCCGAACAGGATGGTGACGCGGCCGAGGCGATCATCGTCCGCGGCGTCGATCAGGGCGGCGACCGGGGATTTCGGTGCCGGCGGCCGGTGCCAGAGGCGGGCGAGCCCCGAGGCCGGCGCGGGCGTCCCGGATGAGTTGGCCGCTCCCGCGAGGGACTCGACCGTCCGGACCAGGAGGGCGGCCAGCCGGTCGAAGTCGGCATCCCAGGCGGCCGTGGAATCGGCAAATTCGCTGAAGCCGGCCTCTTCGAAGCAGGCATCATGGTCGATGGGCGTGGGCCACACTACAAGGCAATCCCCCTCGGGCATGGCGGGCAAGATGACGAGCCCGGGAGCAGGCTCATCCCAATACAGGCCTTGGATAGCGATCGTCATTGAGGTAGCGAGTGACGGTGGCCAACCTACTGGCTACCGCGCACGAAGAGTGTCTGTCTTTCTTCGATCTCATGCGGGTCGGCCCGCTTCCGCTTGAGCCCCGCGAGGGTTGCCCGATGGTGATGCCCGAACTCGACGGTCAGCTCGACCAGCTTCGCCGAGTCGGGGACATCCACCACCGCGGTGATGGTTCCCACCCGGATGTCCAGCTGAGCGAGGACCGTGAGCGGCTGCATTTGTTAGGCGCCAGCAGCGCCTCCACCCGTACCGTCACCAGCTTGTGGCTGTCGTCCTGGCTGCCGAAGATCAGCGATTTCCCGTCTGGCGTCCACTGGGGCCCTGTCTCGTCTCCGGGCGTCTTGGTAAGGATATGGATTTCACCGGACGAGGGATTCAGCGACGCCACCTCCCAGTTTCCCGGGGCCTTGCTCAGGAATGCGATTGTGGCCCCGTTGGGGGACCAAATGGGAGCAATTTCCCAGGACTCCGCCGTGCCGAACTTCCGCAGGCCCGAACCGTCGGCCGCCATCACCGCTACGTCAAACGAGGGACCGGTGTGCAGGGTGAAGGCGATGCGGCGACCGTCTGGTGCCCACTCCGGGCCCCCACCCCACCCCTCCGAGGTGAGTTGGGTAGGACGCCCGCCACTCAGGGGAACCACGTAGACCCGCGCCTCTCCCTGCGCCTGGCCAAAGTCCGTGAACGCGAGTGCCTTCCCGTCCGGCCGCCAACGGGCTCCGCCAGCGTTTCCGGTGCGGGTGACCCGGGTCGGCTCACCGCCGCCGGCGGCAACGGTCCAGATGTCCGTCCGGGAACTCTGGAATGCCGCTTGGAACGCGATCGTCCGGCCATCGGGCGACCACCGCGGATCGCTCTCGTCACCGGCGAGCGATGTGAGCTGAGTCGCCTGACCCCCGGCCGCCGGCACCACCCAGATGTTGTCGTCGGTGCCCAGGGAAGAAACGAAAGCGATGCGGGCACCATCGGGTGACCAGCGCGCATCGTGGTCGTCACCGGAGCCGGTGGTGAGCCGGCGGGGCTCGCCGCCCGCGGTGGCGACGACCCAGATGTCGTCAGTGCCGGCCCGGTTGGAGGTGAAGGCTACCCACTGGCCGTCGGGCGAGACCTGCGGGTCCCAGGAGCCCTTGGCTCCCGAGGTAAGTTGGCGAGCCGCTCCGCCCTCTCGCGGCATGACCCAGATCTGGGAAAGCCCCTCGGCATAGGCGAAGGTCACGCCCTTCCCGTCCGGGGCCCAGGCGAGATCACTCTCCCGGCCCGGGTCGTCCGTCACCCGGATGGCCTCGCCGCCTGCCGCCGAGACGATCCAGACGTCCTGCTGACCACCACGATCGGAGACGAACCCCACCCAGCGTCCGTCCGGCGAAAATTTCGGGTTCCAGTCGTTCCGGATGTCCTGGGTGAGTTGCCTCGGCGCACCGCTGTCCACCGGCACGATCCAGATGTCCCCCGTCCCTGTCCGGTTGGACTGGTAGAGAACCTCGCGTCCGTCCGGTGACCATTCCGAGAAGAACTCGCGGCCTTCCTTTGTGAGCGGCCGGCTGGTGTGGCCGTCGAGGGTCAGCACCTCGACAGTGTTCCGCTCTCCCTCGGTGCGCTGAACCGCGAGCCGCTTCCCGTCGGGAGACCAGGTCGCGAAGTCATTGACCCCGTTGGCGAGAATGGTGTCGGGGGCGCCGCCCTGAGCCGACACCGTGAACACGTCGAAATGGCCCGAGTGGTTCCCGGAATAGAGGATCCGGCTGCCGTCCGGCGACCAGCGCTGGTTGAACTCCAGGCCCCGGTCGGTGGTCAGGCGGCGGGCCTCCCCCCCCGCTGCCGGAACCACCCACACATCCGGCGGCGCGGCGGCGTCAGAGCCGTAGGCGATCCACTGGCCGTCGGGCGACCACTGCGGGTCCCGGATCCAGGTCGACGCCGGGCCGACCTCTTTGGCGTCGCTCCCATCGGTCGCGGCGGTCCAGACCGCGTACTTGTCGGCGCTGCTGGCCACGAACGCCATCCGCTTGCCATCGCGGGGATATCGGACCTGGGTGTAGTCCCCGGTTTGGGGCGTGAGGACGGTCCGTTTGGGGGAGGGCGGCGCCTTCTCGCGGCAGCCGGGCAGGGCAAGCCCGAGGGCCAGAAGGGCAAAGCGGATTCTCACAGTGGTGGTTCCTCCTGGTCGGTGTATCGTCATTCCGTCAACGCTTGGGTGCCGGCTTCTTGAGCGCGGAATCCACTTCGTTCGTTATCTGCTCCACGATGTCCTTCTGCGCACTCAGCACATCGCGCACTTCCCGCTCGTAGGTCTGGGCCCAGAGATGCCGCAGGGCGGTCGGCTCGACCATCTGCATGTTGATGCGCATCCGGTCCCCGTCCCGAAAGACCGTGCCCTCGATGAGGGCGCCGACGTGCAGTTCCTGGGCGATCTGGCGGGTGGTCTGTCCCCCGTCCCGATACCGCATCACGTCGGATCGCGGGATCACCCCGACGACGTTCCTCTGCGCCAACGTGTTGATCAGGGCGTCGTGCATGGCGTCCACAAAGGCCTGGTCCTTGCCGGACAGATCCTGAATCGGCAGCACCGCGATCTGCTCGATCCGCCCGGACCCGCCACCGCGCCCCAGCATGACGGTCGTGGTTCCGATGGCCACCAGGCCGACGGCAGCCGCGCCAACCCAGAGGCCACGGCGAGACTTCCGGCGCTGGGCGGCCGGCAAGGGACGCGTGTTGGTTGGGGTAATGCCGCCGCTGGGTGTGGCCAGGCTCTCGAGCATGGGCAGCAATTCGCCGGTGGTCTGCCAGCGGGCGTCGCGGTCCTTCTCCAGGCACCGCATGATCAGGGCGGAGAGCCCCGGCGGGGTGCCCGGGCGCTTCTCGCCGATGTTCTGGGGGCGCTCGAGCACCTGGGCCGAGAGCATCGCCTGGGCGTTGGGGCGGTCGAACGGTGGAGCGCCGGTCAGCATTTCGTACGCCAGCGTGCCGAGGGCGTAGATGTCCACCCGGTGGTCGATGTCGGAGTCTCCCACCGCCTGTTCCGGGGCCATGTACGCCGGGGTCCCGAGGGTCACGCCCACCGTGGTGAGCGTCTGGCCGGATGCCGCGCTCACCGCCTTGGCCACTCCGAAGTCGGTCACCGCGGCGTGACGGCCCGCAAGCATCACGTTGTCGGGCTTGATGTCCCGGTGGACCACGCCGTGCTGGTGGGCGTAGGTCAGCGCGTCGGACACCTCGCTCAGGATCCGAATGGTTTCGTGGAGGGGCAGGGCGCCTTCGCGCTTGAGCCGCTCGCGCAGTGACTCGCCCTCCACGAAAGGCATGACGTAATAGAGGAACCCGTCGGCCTCGCCGGAATCGTAGACCGCCAGGATGTGAGGGTGCTGGAGCTGGGCCGCGATTTCGATCTCGCGGATGAACCGGTCGGGACCAAGCGCGCCGGCCAGTTCCGGCCGCAAGACCTTCACCGCCACTTTGCGGTGGTGCTTCAGGTCCTCGGCCAGGTAGACCGTGGCCATTCCGCCGGCCCCCACCTCCCGGTCGATCTGGTATTGGTCGGCGAGGGCGGCCTTGAGCTTCGCGAGCTGGTCAACCATGCGGGGAAGGTACGGTTTGCCGCACCACGGCGCCAGAACTGCGGTCAGGCCGCGACTTGGGCCTCACTCGAGGCGCGCACAGGTTGCGGCCCGCTCGCGCAAGACCGCTTTCTGGTGGAACCGTGACCTCGACCACCATCAATCCTGCGGGAAGGCGTGGGGCGACCACGCTGTCCACAAACGCTTGCCATTCGGCGTCGCTGACCCTGCCGCCACATGCCGCGCTGGTGGTGAGCGCGCCGAGGGTCAGCGAGATCGCCAAGGCGCGGCTCATCAGAACCTCCCTTGGGGCACCCACGCTCGCAGGCCTCGGTGCCGATGGCAGTCTATTTCAAGGGCTTAGCAGCGGAGTAGAATTAACATCGTTCGACCTGTCGATTCCGCAGCCCCTCATTCGACGTGTTGGTAGAGCCTGGGTTCAGCCGGTCGAAACCGTCCCGGGGGCCCACCTCAGAATCCGCAACCAGAAGGAGACATTCCAATGCGTTTCATTGTGATGGTCAAAGCCACCAAGGACTCAGAGGCGGGCGTGCTCCCGGACCAGAAGCTCCTTGCCGAAATGGGGAAGTTCAACGAAGAACTGGTGAAAGCCGGGGTGCTCCTCGCGGCCGAGGGGCTGCACCCGACCTCGAAGGGAGCCCGTGTCAAGTTCGCGGGTGGGAAGCGGACCGTGATCGACGGGCCCTTTACCGAGACCAAGGAGCTGATCGCCGGCTTCTGGCTGTGGCAAGTGAAGTCGAAGGAAGAGGCGATCGAATGGGTCAAGCGCTGCCCCAATCCATTCCCGGGCGTCGAGTCTGAGATCGAGATTCGTCAGGTGTTTGAGGCGGACGACTTCGGTGCCGAGTTCACGCCCGAGCTGAGGGCGCAGGAGGAGCGTCTGCGGGCGGAGGTGGCTCAGAAGCGGCCATAGGCCGTAAGCCGTTAGCCGTTAGCCGTTCGTCGTTAGCCACAAGCGGCAACTGATCGATCGGGTGGACACATGACAACTATTGGTGCCTAACGGCTATTGGTGCCTAACGGTTAATGGCTAACGACTAATGACTATCGACCAATGACCGATACCCATCGCGCGATCGACGCCGTCTGGCGGATCGAGTCGGCCAAGCTCATCGCCGGTCTCGCGCGGATGGTGGGCGACGTCGGCCTCGCCGAGGACCTGGCCCAGGACGCGCTGGTCGCGGCACTGGAGCGCTGGCCGGCGTCAGGTGTCCCCGACAACCCGGGCGCCTGGCTCATGGCCACCGCGAAGCACCGGGCGATCGACCTGCTCCGCCGCAACAAGATGCTGGAGCGGAAGCACGGCGAGCTCGGTGTCGAGCTGGAGGCGCTGCAGGAGCAGGCGGTGCCGGATCTCGACGCCGCGCTCGACGATCAGGTCGGGGACGACCTCTTGAGCCTCATGTTCACCGCCTGCCATCCGGTGCTCTCGACCGAGGCGCGGGTGGCACTCACGCTCCGCCTGCTCGGAGGACTCACCACCACGGAGATCGCGCGGGCATTCCTGGTCCCCGAGGCGACCATCGCCCAGCGGATCGTGCGGGCCAAGCGAACCCTGGCCGAGGCGCGGGTCCCCTTCGAGGTTCCCCGCGGGGCGGAGCTGGCCGCCCGGCTCTCCTCGGTGCTCGAGGTGATCTACCTGGTGTTCAATGAGGGCTACTCGGCGACCGCTGGTGACGACTGGGTGCGCCCCGCGCTCTGCGAGGATGGGCTCCGGCTGGGCCGGATTCTGGCCGAGTTGGCGCCGGAGGAGCCCGAGGTCCATGGCCTGGTGGCTCTGATGGAAATCCAGGCGTCCCGCTCGCAGGCCCGGATCGGCCCGTCGGGAGAGCCGGTCCTGCTGCTGGATCAGGACCGGGTCCGATGGGATTTCGTCCTGATCGGTCGCGGTCTCAAGGCCCTCGAGCGGGCTGAGGCGCTGGGCGGCGCACTGGGGCCCTATGCGCTCCAGGCCGCGATCGTCGCCTGCCACGCCCGGGCCCGCGCTCCCGAGGAGACCGACTGGGCCCGGATCGCGGCCCTGTACGATGCGCTCGCCCAGCTTGCCCCCTCGCCGGTCGTGGAGCTGAATCGGGGAGTCGCGGTCTCCATGGCGTTCGGTCCGGCGGCGGGTCTCGAGGTGGTCGATGCGTTGACGTCGGAGCCGTCGCTCAAGGGGTACCATCTCCTCCCCAGCGTGCGCGGCGACCTTCTCAGCAAGCTGGGCCGCTTCGAGGAAGCCCAGACCGAGTTCAAGCGGGCGGCCGCGCTCACCAGGAACACCCGGGAGCGGACACTGCTGCTGGAACGGGCGGCGCGGTGCGTGGAGAGGCAGGCGAGAGAGGGGAGAG
>JBGPJS010000215.1:0-6805 GCA_041485505.1 Gemmatimonadota bacterium
GCGCTTCACCTTTTCGTCCTCACAAGAACCGTGGAGCGCGAAGTGGACGTGGATGGTGGTGAACAGCGATGGCTCCTTCCCCACCTCGCGTTCGCCGTCCACGGTCACCAGCACGTCGGTGGGCGGCTGGCGCTGCTTCTTGAGGATGGTGAGGATGTCGATCGCGCTGCACCCGCCGAGCCCCGCGAGCAGCAGCTCCATGGGCCGGGCGCCCAGTCCTTCTCCCCCCACCGCGGGGCCGCCGTCGATGGACACGCGGCCGCCGGCCTCGGTAGTGGCGAGGAAATGGACCGCCTGGTTTTGGCGTTGGAGGACGACGCGCATGGTGAATGAAAGAACGGTAGGGCCTGGATTAACAAGGCCCTACCGTTATTGGCCGAGAACCAGCCTGATTCCCCCCGGCGAACGATCCCTCAGATCCGTCTTACGGCTTCTTCTTCCCTATCGCCGTGAACAGGATCGGGCTGTTCTGGAAGCCGGCGCCTTGGGGACGGATGGCGGTGGCGAGGAGAGTGTTGGTACCCGGCGTGGCCCCGAGGATCCAACTTCCCAGCTTGGCATTGCCGTTGGCATCCGTGATCACGGTGCCGCCGGAGACGCTACCGCCGCCGCTGCTCACGGCGAAGACCACCGTGATACCCGGCATCGGTCGGCCGGTGAGAGTCTTGACCACGACCGAGGGCCGGTCGCCCAGCGGCATCCCGGCGATCCCGTTCACCTTGGTGAGGATCGTGGCGTCCATTCGGGCCAGAGTATCCACCGCGCCAAACGGGCTCAACTTCTTCGTGGTCCCGCCCACTCCGGTGTTCCCGACCATGGCGTAGAGGGGCCGCGGCGACAGGAGTCGGCCCAGGTTGCCCAACCAGCGGCTGACCGGACCGAGCCCGATCTGAGCCGCCGCAGTGCAGTCGAGGAACGGCGCCGGGGCGAGCGGCAGGATCTCGATGCTACCCGGGGTAAACGGCGCGATGTTGTGCGCCACCCGAAGCCGCGACGGATCCGGCGCCGTCACATTGGCGGGCTGGCAGACGCCCAGCAAAACATCCTGGTTGAAGCTCACCGTCGGTCCGGCGGTGAACTCGTAGAACAGCGGGAATTGGTCGAGCGGCGTGAGCAGAGGAGGCGGTGAGTCCGGCAGCCGCCTGATGGTGAACAGCGTGCTTTGGGGGGTGGCACCCTGATTCACCTGAGCTCCAGCGAAGAGCGTGCTGGTGACGACGGTCATGCCGGGGGAGCCTGGAGTGATCACCTCCGCTGCGCCGTCGGGATCGAGGGCGCCGGGAGGGAGGGTGCTGGCGACCCCGGCCGTGCAGAAGACCCCGTCAACGAATAACACGACATTCGCCTGGGTTCCGGAGGAGGTTCCGCCGTTCAGGCTCCCGGCGTGAAACGATGCCAAGGTCAGCTTGACCAGATCGAAGGCGACGGCCTGAGCATCAGCACTCTTTCCGGCCGCCAGGAGGTCGAGGATCTGGTTGAGTCGGTCGGTGGGGCCCTGCACCTGCCCATCCGGGAAGAGTGTGGTGATCAGCAACCGGAGTGAGTCCACATCGAGGCAGCCGTTGGGTCCCCGCGCGTAGCTCGGCGCGACCACCTGTTGCTGGATGGCCTGGTCTGAGGAACAGGCGACCGACAGGGCGGTGGCCAGGACGAGAGCAGCAGTGATACGACGCATGGGAGATTCCTCTTTGGTCAGGACCGCTACCCTCTAGGGGATCAGCTGATTGAACGGGGACGTGCCGACGGGGGTGGCCAATGCCACCAATGTGCCTATCTCTGCTGCAGCCCGCAAGTTTTGCACCGGCCAGACTCCCCTTGCATGATGCTGCAAGTAGCTCTGGCCATGGCCGATAGCCGATGGTAGTCCACCTCCCCAGCCCCGGCTGTAAAGCGAACGACACACCGCGACGCAGGCGTGTGGCGGAGAGGCTACAGAGGATCACAGAGGGGTGCCGACCAACGCCTTATACCGGGGGTCCTTGGACAGGTCGCGAAACCACCAGTTGGGGTTATCGCGGAAATCGGCGACCCGGCCCGGATTGGCCACCAGGTAGGCCTTGAGCTGATTCAGCGCCTCGGTGCTGTCTCCCACGAGGGTCCAGATGAACGCGGCATTGAAGGCCAGGTCGCGCGAGGGATCGACCTCGGCATCGTCCTTGGTGCTGTGCAGTAAGGCTCGCGCGCTGTCCTTCTTCCCCGCGCGCGCCAGCACCCCCGCGACCAGCACTCGTCCAATCAGCTTGGTGTAGCGCCGGTCCCGCTCGTCCGGCGTGAGCTTGACCATGGAGTCCGCCAGTTTCCAGGCCCGTTCGGGGTCGGGATCTGTGAACTTGGAGGTCATGAGCAGGAGTTGGCATTCCACGAAGTCCGGGCCCTTCGGGAACCGGCGCTGACCTTCGCGACACCACTTGTCCGCATCGGGGAACTGGCCGAGATCGTAAAACCCCAGGGCGAGGCGGTTGAGAATGACATCCGCGTTGCTCAAGTACGCGTCCTTCTCGAGCGCCGTTCGCGCCGCCAGGACCACGTCCACCAAGGTTTTGTCCGGCACGTTGTTATACAGATGCGAGAGCGTGGCGTACGCGCCTGCGTTGGAAGGATCGAGCTGAGTGGCTTTTTCCAGATCCACCTGGGCGCCTGCCAGCAGTTTCTTGCGCTTGACCGAATCGGGTTCCAGCGGGTACAGCCAGCGCCAGTAGTTGAGGTTTCCGCGCAATGCCAGCGCGTCGGCATCGTTCTTGTCCAGCGCCAGCGCTCGCTCGGCGTGCGCCAGGCCGGCATCGATCATCTTGTTGGCCAGTCCCGCGTCGTCGCTGGCGCGGCGCGAGCGCCAGTAGTCCAGCAGGCCTCGCAGCACGACGGGGTCTGTCCATTTCGAGTCGAGGGCCTCGGCCGCCGCAGCGAGAGAGTCGGCCGCGAGGTATTCGCGGGTGAATCCGGAGGCATCGCTGGCCTGGTAAAGCGAGTCCCCCCTTCCACGGGCCTGCAGCGCCCGCTGGTACCGTGACCAGGCGTCGGTGTTCTGGGTCGCGGCCCGGGTCCGACTCAACTGGACGGCCTCGCCGATGCGTTTGCGGATCAGCAACGCGGCCTCCTGCGACAGGCTGTCGGATAGGGCGATGAGGTCCTTGGTCGGCTTCTTGAAAGTCGCCTTGTCCAGCTCAATCCCGGCATCGTCGAGCAACCGAACCGTCACCTGGATGCTGTCGTTCTCCGGTTCGACACTGCCCATCACCAGGGTGCCGACCTGGAGCGCGCGGGCAATGCTGTCTTTCGAGACCACTCCCCCCCGGTACGGGGCGACACCGCCTTTGGAGATCACCGAGAGACCTTGCACCGAGCCCAAGGCGCTGATCAGGCCCTCCGTCAGGCCGGCGGCGAGGTAGCCGAGCTCGAGTTTCGAACTCTGGTCCTGGAAGTAGAGCACGGCGAGATGATGGGGATCGGGACCACTTGCCGTCACTGCGGTTCGGGGCCAGAACCTCCAAGCCGCGAGTCCGCCGGCCAGCAGCACCACGGACGCGGCCGCCCAAACCCAGGGCCTGGCATAGACCGGCCGGTCCCGAATGATGGGCACCATGCGGGACGCGGCACGGCGGGTAGCGGTCATCCGTGACAGGGTCGCGCGACGGGTCGAGGTGGTGCCCAGCGGCGTGCCCAACATCTCGGCGAACTGAGCCGCTGTTTGTGGCCGGTCGGCCGGCACCTTGTTGAGGGCGGCGAAGACCGCGTCCTCCACCTCGTTCGGCACCGTGTCCCGCACCACCTGCAGACTGGGCACCTGCTCCATGGCGTGGCGCGCCATGATCTGGCGACCGGTGGTGCCGGTGAAGGGCGGCTGGCCGGCCAGCATCTCGTAGAGCACACAGGCCAGGCTGTAGAGATCGCTGGTGGCGCCGACTTCCTCACCCACCGCCTGTTCCGGGCTCATATAGAGGGGCGTACCCACCGCCATCCCGGTTTCCGTGAGCTTCTGGCCACCGGCCGCCGTCACCGCGCGGGCGATCCCGAAGTCCGCCACCAGGGCGTGCCCCCCCGAAAGGAGGATGTTCTCCGGCTTGATGTCGCGGTGGACAATGCCGGTACTGTGGGCGTAGCCCAGCGCATCGGCCACCTCGAGGGTGATCTGCAGCGCATCGTCGATCGGCAGCAGATGTTCGCGGTTGAGCCGGTCGCGGAGCGACTCGCCCACCACGAACGGCATGACATAGTAGAGGAGGCCGTCCGCTTCACCGGAATCGTAGAGCGCCAGGATGTGGGGATGCTGCAGCCGGGCGGCGAGCATGATTTCCCGGGTAAAGCGCTCGGAGCCGAGCGAGGCAGCCAGCTCCGGGTGCAGCACCTTGATGGCCACCCCACGCCCGTGCTTGAGATCGCTGGCCAGGAACACCGTCGCCATACCGCCGCGACCGATCTCGCCATCGATCTGATAGCGGTCGCCGAGGGCAGCCTTCAGACGTTCGAGTATGTCGGCCACAGCTCCGGATGGGCAAGTACGGGGTCAACACTGCGGAAGCGAGGCTGTAGTATACGAGCGGGCAAGAGGTTAGGCTAGCGGCGGTCCTGCGGTCTCAGGGTCCACGGTCCCCTTGCCGCACCGGCCACCACCCCTGCGACGCTACGGGGTAGCTCGGCATCTCTCCAGTGCCAACCCCATTCACCCGTGAGAGGAACGTATGAAACGGACCTGGATCCTCGCCGGACTCACCCTGTTGGGTCTTTCCGCCGCCTTGCCCGCGCAGGAGCGGACCTTCGTGTTCGGTGGAGGACGTCCGCGAATCGGCATCTCCGTCGATACCCGAGCCGATGCCGATGCCGACAAGATCGGCGCTCGGGTCCGGGAGATCATCCCCGACGGCCCGGCGGACAAGGCCGGTCTCAAGGCCGGGGACATCATCACCCGGTTCAACGGCAAGTCGCTGGCTGGTGTGAAGGCGGATGACGACGACGAATCAGGACCGGGACAGAAGCTCATCGAACTGGCCCGCTCACTCGATTCCGGCGACACCGTGGAGGTGGAGTACCGCCGCGGCAATGAAACTCGCAAGGCCACCCTGGTAGCCCAGGAGCTGGAACATCACTCGGAGGGGCACTTCCGGATGGAGATGCCGGAGATGCGCGGGATGATGGAGTTGCCCCGGATGATGGATGGGCACGACGGGATGCCGGGCGAGATGAAATTTTTCATGGGCGGCCGCCTGGGTGGACTCGACCTGGCAGACCTGAACCCCGGCCTCGGCGACTATTTTGGAACACGTGAGGGAGTGCTGGTGCTCCAGACCCCGGAGGACTCCACCCTCCCACTCAAGGCCGGTGATGTCATCCTGAGCATCGACGGCCGGAAACCCCAGTCGGTTTCTCACGCGCTGGGAATTCTGCACTCGTACGACAAGGGTGAGGTGGTCAAGCTCGACATCATGCGGAAGCAGAAGCGGACCACGGTCAGCTGGACCGTCCCGGAGAGCAAGGACATGAAGTGGAAGACACGGGAGCCCTTCAAGGTCAGAACGCCGGGTTCGGAACGATCATGAGGTGGGGGTGCCACACCGCTGGGCCCGCCCAGCACCGGGGGGTCTTCGTGTAGGGACGCAGCACCGCTGAGCCCGGTGAGGTCGTCCGTGCAACCGCGGGCCCCAACGAGGTGGTCGCGATCCGCGACCACCTCGTCACGTTCGAGCGATGTTCAGCGTGATCACGACGAAGCTGTCCTTGGCGTTCTCTTTGAGAAACCTCCTGTCGCGACTCACCCCACGACCAGCACAGCGTTTCCCGCTTCTGGCCCTGGCCCCCTACCCCGAGTCCGGGGGCTGGGGGCGGCCCGCCCCCACCGCCTGATCACCTGCCCAACGTCATCCCCGTCCTAACCAACGACGAGGATCTCGCGATTCAAGCCTTTCTGCTTCAAGACGAAAATGCAGTTGCACCATCAGGGCACGACATCGGGGACCCGGCGTTGGCGCCGGTCCTCACGGCGTGGCTGCACGCCCTGATGGCCTTCGTGGGTGCGGGGTGCCTCGGGGTGGAGGACCAGTCGATCCCTTGAGGCGCCGAGTGGCATCACGGATTCCGAATGAAGTGGCGTTTGAGGGACGTTGCACCCGCTCTGAAACATCCTGCCCCGGACTTCCCAACGCTTTTCCGCTTCGGGGTGTCCAACACCCTGACCTCCCCCGGATAGGCTGACCATGACTCCACTGCTGGGGCTCTTCTTGGCCCTCCAGATCCAGTCCGCCCCCCTTGCGGCCCCCCCGCCTCTGGCCCCCGCCAGGGTGCAGGCCCTGCGGGCCGAGACACCGCCGGTGCTGGACGGCCGGGACGATGACCTGGCCTGGCGATCGGCCGCGGTAATAACCGGTTTCCGGCAGTCCCGGCCGTCGGAGGACGGCGAACCGAAGTTGCCCACCGAGGCGCGGGTGGCCTATGATGCGCGCAACCTGTACGTCTTCGTGCGCGCCTTCGATCCCCATCCGGACAGCATCATCCAGCTTCTCTCCCGCCGCGATGTCCAGACCGCCTCCGACGAGATCATCGTGATGATCGACTCCTATCACGACCGCCGCACCGGATACGAGTTCGTGGTGAATCCGGCCGGAGTCAAGGCCGACTACGCCATCTACAAGGACGGCGACGAGGACAGCGCCTGGGATGGGGTCTGGGACGTCGCCACCCAGGTGGACTCGCTCGGGTGGACCGCGGAATACCGGATCCCGCTCTCGCAACTGCGCTACTCCACGTCGCGCGGCGGCACTTTCGGCCTGGCCATCTGGCGGACCATCGAGCGCTACACCGAGGAGGTCACCTGGCC
>JBGPJS010000216.1:0-6793 GCA_041485505.1 Gemmatimonadota bacterium
ACCGCTCACCGCTCACCGCTTACCGCTCACGCTCCTTCCCAGGAGCAACATTGATCTCCCCGATCCTGGAGCAGGCCTCCCGGCGCGCCCAAGCCGCCGACGTCGTGGTCAAGACCGACGAGACGATCACCTTAGCCTTCGAGAACGGCCGCCTCAAGTCCACTTCCTTTTCCCAGGAACAGGGGATCAATCTGCGGGTGGTGGCGGAGGGACGAATGGGCTTCGCCGGGACCACCTCCGAGGATGTGAGCGCGCTCCTCGAGGCCGCCTTCGCCTCGGCGCGGCTGGGAGAAGAGGTCTTGCTTCCGCTGCCATTCCCGGCGCCTCTCCCCGCGGTACGCACCCATTATCCGCACGCCGCCGCGGCCAAGCTGGAGGATCTTCAGGCGCTGGGCCGCGCGGTACTGGAGCGCCTCGATCGCAAAGGCTGTCAGGTGAACGCGGCCGTTGAGCGGTCGGTGGGGTCGGTCCGGGTCGCCAACAGCCGAGGGGTGGACGCCAGCTACGATGTCTCCGCCGTCAGCATTTCGGTGGAACTGATCCGGGTGGACGGCGACGATGTCCTGATCATATCCGACTACCTGGGGGGAGCCGACCTCCCCGAGTTGGCCGAGGTGGAGGCCCTGGTCATGGGGATCCAGCGCCGGGTGGATTGGGCCGCCCGACGGGTCCCGGCGTCGTCGGGGAGTCTCCCGGTCTGCTTCACGCCGGCAGGGAGCCCGCCGCTTCTCCTCCCGTTACAGATCGCCTGTCTGGGCAAGTCGCTGCTCCAGGGAATCTCCCCACTGGGCGGCACGCTCGGAGTTGAGCGGTTCAGCTCCGGCTTTTCTCTGACCGACGAGCCCCTTCTCGATGGCCGGAATGGTTCTCGGCCGGTGGATGACGAGGGCGTGGTCTCCCGCCCACTCAAGCTGGTCGAGCGGGGCGTGGTCCGGGGTTTTGTTTACGATCTCGAGACCGCTGGCCGCGGCGGAGTCTCGCCTACCGGCCACGGGCGGCGCAGCACCTTCGGCAAGCCCCAGGCGGCATACTCCAACCTCGTGGTCGCGCCCGGCACGGCGTCCTTCGAACAGCTGCTGCAGTTGCTCGACGAAGGACTGCTGGTGGATGAGCTGCTGGGCGTGGGGCAGGGCAACGTCATCGGGGGAGCGTTCTCCCATCCGGTTGCGCTGGCCTATCGGGTCTCGAAAGGAGAGATCGTGGGTCGGGTGACCGACGCCGCTGTGGCCGGAAACGCCTACGAGCTCCTCAATCGGATCGTGGCGATAGGGCATGACGCCAAGTGGAGCGGGAGCACCTGCGTGCCGCCGATGGTGATCGATGGGGTGGCGGTGACGGGGAGATGAGTTCGAGTTCCGAGTTCCGAGTTCCGAGTTCCGAGAATCGAGAAGCCAATTCCTAGCGCGGCCTACCGACGGTCGCTGGCCTCAGACGGGGAACTCGGAACCCGGAACTCGGAACTCGGAACTCCTACTTCAGAAACCTCTTTCCTATCAGGTAGACCAGATACATCACCACCGCGCAGGCCGCGAAGATGACCAGCTCCCTCAGCAGGTTCTTCCTCCGGTCCCACCCGGTGGGCTGCTCGATGCTGATGCTTTTCCTTTTCCGGACGTTGTAGGCGGCCATTGGATAAAGATGGCGGGAGAGGCGGTAGCGGCGGTAGGGGCAGAGAGCGGTTGCCCCGCAGGACCTCGGTCGCCACCCGGCGATGATGCTGGAGTGGGATCGATCACCCAGCACTCAGCGCCCTCTGTTAAGGTGTCAGCTGCGCCCCCTCAAGCTTGACGATCCAGAGCCCCGAGTTGAAGTCGGAGGCGTAGACCAGCCCGTTGTGGTACTGCGGTCCCCAGGTGAACGGCCAGTTCGCGATCCTGCCCTTGGGGTCCTGGGGGAGGAACGCGGCGATCTCTCGGCCCTGCGCCACCAGATCGCCCCGCAGTTCGCCGGAGAGGTCCACGGCGCGGAGCCCCGCCTGATAGTAGCCCACGTAGAGCGTATCGCCGTTCATCCAGACGTTGTGGCTGCCGCCCCAGGGGATCTCGTACTTGGCGACTTCCTTCGGGTGGTTCCAGTCGCTCACGTCCACGATGTGGAAGTAGCCGTAGGGAAACTCCGGGGCGTCGAAGCCACCAACCGGCTGGGGCGGGAACAGCTCATCGCCCACGATCACGTAGTTCTTGTAGCGCCACGCGGTATGGGTCCAGAACTCCCGGTCCTTGAATTCCTTGTACTGCATGACCAGTTGCGGATTGGTCGGTGAACCGCCCCGGATGCCGGCGCCGACATCCAGCACCACCAGTCCGTCGAAGCCGTAGGAGAGATAGGCCAGCCCGTCCTGGACGATGACATCGTGCAGAGCGCGCCCGGTCTCCCGGTTCACCTGCCAACGGGCCACTTCCTTCGCGTTCTTCGGGTCGTGAATATCGATGACCCGCATCGATCCGGTCGCATCGTCGGTCAGGAAAACGTAGTAGCCCTCGGTCCACGCGTTGTGCACGCCACCCGTCACGGTCTGGGTGTACTCGGAGTAGGGCTTCGGATGCCCGGGATCGGAGGTGTCCAGAATCACAATGCCGTTCTTCCGGTTCGAGGCCCCTTCCCGGGTCATTACGGCGAACTTGTGGTCCGGCGTGATGGTGACGTCGTTGATGACCCGCGCGTCCACCTTGACGGAGTCGGTGAGGATGGGATTGGCGGGATCGGTCGTCTCGTAGATATAGAGCACGTCCGAGCCCCAGCTCGGCACGTAAGACCAGGTCTTGCCGCCTTCATCGAAGATCAACAGGTCGGCGGTGTGGACGTCTCGGATGGCGCCGCGACCGACCAGCTTGAACTCCTGTTTCCGAGTCTGCCGAGCGGTCACCATCACCGTGGCCCGCGCCGTCCGGCTCCCCACGCCGGCCACCACCGTGTAGGTCCCGGGTTGATCCGCCACGAACGCGCCGTCATCGTACACCGACGCCCCGACCCCGGCCACCGACCACTCGGTGTAGGGCGGCCCTAGCGGGTGGGCACCGGCCTGGGCGGAGAGGCGGAAGTGGAGGACATCGCCGGTGCGAAGCGCCGTATCCGCCGGCTCGAGCCGTAGCGCGGTCACCGGATTGGGGACGACCTTGACCGCCACCGAGCTCCTGGCGGTCCCGGTCCTCGCCTCGATGTGGGCGCTGCCTGGCGCCACCGCGGTCACCCGGCCGCCCTCATCCACCCGCGCCACCGCTGGGGCCGAAGAGCGGAAGCTGAAGCTCCCTCCGACCCGCACCTTCCCCAGCCGGTTGAGTCCCTCCACCTGGGCCAGCGCGCTCGCTCCCGCGAACAGCGACTGGGTAGGCAACGCGATCCGTACCGAAGCGATCGGCAAGGGCTTGATCTCGAGTTCCAGCCGGCCGGGTGAAGAGCCCGGGGTTCGGGTTCCCGCGAAGGCAAAGACTTCAACCTTGCCGGTGTTCAGGGCGAGGAGCACCCCCTGCGAGGTGATCTCCGCCAATCGAGGATCCCGGCTGAACCAGTGCATTTCCTCCCCAGTGATTTCATGCCCGGCGGAGTCGCGGACGATGGTGCTGAGGGGGATCGAGTCACCCTCGGTCACCGGACCGGAGGGGGCGACGATTTCCGTGGAGGTGGCCTGCGCCGAGAGCCCGGTGCTGGAGAGGGCGAAAAGGATCGAAAGCGACAACAGCTCTGCGCGACCTGACATGGATGACTCCGCTCGGGAGGTTGGCTCTGGCAAGAACAGTACACGGATGAGACGGAAACCACGGAGCACACGGACGATTCCGAGGAAGTGACGGACCGCGGAGTGAGACGGAGCAGATCCGCGTGCTCCGCGTGATCCGTTTCATCCGTGTCATGCAGTTGGGGGGAGGGGTTATTCGCGACCGTCCGGGAGTAGTGGCGGACTCACCCGCCGATCGCTTCGGTGTAACTCTTACCCTCCGCCATATCCTCGTACACGGCATTGAGCGATTCCGGCGCCCCGGCGAGGAAGCGGCAGCGCTGGTCGCCGCGGGAAAGACACTCCACCTCCATGACGCCCACGAGGGTGCCGGAGACGCGGCCCAGGAAGTCGGCCAGCATGCCGCTGGTGAGATGGCAGGAGGGATACTGGGTCGCCGCGGCGGGATCGGCTTCCGACCAGTCAGAGGAATCGAGGGCGAGGACCGCCGGTGACAGCTGATTCACCGTGAGCGAGCCCCAACCCGATTCCTGGAAAAACCGGGTCAGGATTTCTCCGAGGTATCTGGCATCGAGTTGCGAGGGGTGTTGGATGCCGTATCCGGCCGCGAGCCAGGCAGTGAAGACGTCGAACATCTGCTCACCGCCGGCAAAACCGGCTTCCTGCAGATAGGCGGCCATCTGGAGCCCGGCGTCGCGCTCCAGGCTGGCCCGGAGCTGGTGCAACGCACGGCGCCCGAGAGTGACGCACTGGTTGGAAGCGAGGAGCACCGAGGAGTGCATCGGGGTCGCTGGTGGAGGTTGTGTCAAGCTAGTGCGCTGCAGGGGAAAATCCAAGAGGAGGTGAGAGGGTGTGGGGTGTAGGGGGTAGGGCATGGGTGCCGCTAAGGATCTTGCACCACAGGTCGGCGTTACACCCCACCCCCTACACCCTCCCGACCCTGCGAAGCAGCTCCCCCTCGTCAATCACTTCCACCCCCAGTGCCCGGGCCTTCTCCAACTTGCCCCCCGCCTCCTCACCGGCGACCACGGCATCGGTCTTCTTGGTAACGCTGCCGGTCACTCGGCCGCCGGCTCGTTCGATCAGTTCGGTCGCCTCCGGGCGGCTCAGAGTGGGCAGCGTGCCGGTAAGGACGTAGTTTTTCCCCACCAGCGGTCCTCCGGCGGCGACGGCTCGCGGTTCCTCCAGGGTAAGCCCACCCCGCCGGAGTCGGTCGATGAGTTTGCGGTTGCCAGGAGTGCGGAAAAATCCGGCGACCGCGGCCGCGATGGCCGGGCCGACGCCCGGCACGCCGTTGATCGTCTCCTCGCTTGCCTCCTGCAGGGTCTCGAGGGTGCCGAAGTGGCGGGCCAGCAGGAGCGCGACGGTCTTACCCACATGCCGGATCCCCAGGCCGAAGAGGAGGGTCGATAGAGGGCGGGCCTTCGAAGCCGAGATGGCGGCGACGAGTTGTCCCGCCGATTGCGCCGCGAACCCATCCAGCTCCACCAGCGGTGCGGTCTCGAGGTCGTACAGGTCGGCCACGTTCGCGATCAGCTTTGCATCGATCAGTTGCCGGACCCGTTCGTAGCCCAAGCCCCGAATATCCATCGCGTCCCGCGACGCGAAGTGAACGATCCCTTCGAGGATCCGCCCCGGGCAGGAGGCGTTGGGGCAGTAACGCATCACCTCGTCGGCCGGTCGCTCGACCTCGGTCCTGCATACCGGGCACTTCGAGGGCATCTCGAACGGCGGACCCCGCTCTTTCCCTTCCTCGATGACCGGCCCGACGATCTGGGGTATGACTTCGCCGGCGCGAATGACCTCCACCCGGTCGCCCTCGCGGATGTCTTTTTGGGCGATGATCTCTTCGTTGTGCAGGGTGGCGTTGGACACGGTGACCACGCCCAGTTCGACCGGCTCGAGGACTGCGTAAGGATTGAGCGCCCCGGTCCGCCCGACATTGATCCGGATGGCCAGCAACTTCGTCACGGCCACCTCCGGCGCGAATTTCCGCGCGATGGCCCACCGGGGCTCCCGGCCGCCAATGATGCCAAGCTCTTCGTGCATCGCGAGACGATCCGCTTTGACCACGACTCCGTCGGCCTCGAATGGCAGTGAGGGCAGCAGCTTCTCGTACTTCTCGATCTGGTCCTGCACCGCTTTGAGATTCCCCTGGTGGCGGCGGTGGGGCTCCACGGGAAAACCCCATGCTTCGAGGGTCTCCAGCACTTCCCACTGGGTGGAGGCCTCCAGCTTCCCCTCGATCACCTCGATATGAAAGGCGAACATCCGGAGCCGGCGCCGGCGGGTGATCCGGGGATCCAGCAGCTTGAGGCTCCCGGCAGCGGTGTTCCGCGGATTGGCGTAGAGTGCCTCGCCCGCCTTTTCCTGCTCCCGGTTGAGTCGCTCGAAGGCCTTGAGCGGCATGTAGACCTCGCCGCGGATCTCGACAAGTGCCGGGTGCCTCGAACCTTTAAGCACCAGCGGGACATCCGGCAGGGTCTTCAGGTTCTCGGTGATCAGCTCCCCCACGATGCCGTTGCCGCGCGTTGCCCCCACGGTAAGGCGCCCGTGCGCATAGGTGAGACTCACCGCGGAGCCGTCGATCTTCACCTCGGTGGTGTAGCCGCTCTCCCGGGCGTCCTCGGTAATCCGCGCGTTGCGGTCCTCCCACGCTGTGAGCTCCTCGGGATTGAACGCGTTGGCGAGGGAGAACATCGGCCGACGGTGGGTGTGCTTGGCCAGCGCCGATGCCGGTTCGGCGCCGACCCGCTGGGTGGGACTGTCCGGAGCGCGGAGTTCAGGGTGGGCTTCCTCGAGCGCCTGCAGCTCGCGGAGGAGCCGGTCGTACTCGGCGTCGGAGATCTCCGGATCGTCGAGGACATAGTAGGCGTTGTTGGCGCGATTGATCTGGTCGCGGAGATGTTTCGCGCGTTGGGTTGGATTCATACGGTTCCGAGTTCCCAGTTCCGAGTTCCGAGAGAGGATTGATCCCCGCCGGTGCCTACTCGGAACCCGGAATTCGGAACTCGGAACTTCATCGTGCCGCCGCCTCCTGGGCCAGCACCGTCATCGTCACCCCTACCAGCCGCTCGATTTCCTCGGCGCTGGCCTTGGCCAGGACCCCCTCGCTCC
>JBGPJS010000217.1:0-6767 GCA_041485505.1 Gemmatimonadota bacterium
CGGGCTATTTCCAGGCAATCTCGACGCTCGGCGAGAGACTGCTGGAAAGATCCGGGGAAGTTGCTCGGCCTGCCACCTGGTCGCCGCCTGGAAACCCACGACGTACTCGTCCACGTCCCATGGCGCGCTTCGGGTGACCCTGGAGGGCCGCCATGGCGAAATCGCCTGCGCCGCCTGCCACGGCCCGGGACGCAAGGATCTCCCAGCTCTGCCGGGCGCGACCACGAGCGGTACCGCTGGAGTGGTCTTCGCGCTCAAGGAAGTGGAGTGCATTGCCTGCCACGTCGATCCCCACGGCGGGCGCTATGCCGCGGCCGGGGCCCGGCCGGTTCAAAACGGCTGCCTGGCCTGCCACGGTCAGGCGAGTTTCCGCCCCTCGACGGTCAGCCTCGCTCTCCATCAGAAATTCGCCTTTGCGCTGGAAGGGGCGCACCGCGCGGTGCCCTGCGTCGGCTGCCATGCCGATATGAAAGGCGCCACCACCAGACCGACCCTGATCGCGGCTCCAGGGCGGACTTCGGTGAGCCTCTCCTTCGTGGTGAAGAGGGTTGGGTGCCAGAGCTGCCACTCCAGTCCGCACGGTGATCAGTTCGCCTCCCGGAAGGACGGCGGCGCCTGCGAGAGCTGTCACGGGGTGGACGCCTTCAAGCCGGCCAGTCGCTTCGATCACGACCGCGATGCGTCCTTCTCGCTCAAGGGAGCTCATAGCCAGGTCCCCTGCAACCGGTGTCATCCTTCGGACCTGGGCACGGCCGGTCAGAGCCGCCTGATTTTTCGTCCGGTCTCCGGCAAATGCGAGAACTGCCATGGGGAGAAATCATGACTCACTTCTGGCGGACCGTCCTCGTCCTGGGGTGTCTCGCCTTGGTCGGAGCCGGGACCGCGGGCGCCCAGGACCGAAACCGCAATCCGCACGGCCCCATGAAGGAGCAGTGCAGCACCTGCCACAAGGCGGAGGCGTGGACGCCGGTGAGCCTGAGCCGGAAGTTCGATCATTCGAAGTACGGCTTCGCCCTGCAAGGCGCCCACAGCTCCACCCCCTGCAAGAGCTGCCACCAATCGCTCGACTTCGCCGGGACCACCTCCACCTGCGCCGCCTGCCACAAGGATGTGCATAGCGGCGAACTGGGGACCGACTGCTCCCGGTGTCACAGCGCGAGGAACTTCCTGGACCGGACCGAGATGGTGCGGATGCACCAGCTCACCCGCTTCGCGCTGAACGGCTCCCACGCGGGGCTCGACTGCACCGCCTGTCACGCTCCGGCTCCCCAGGGTCGGCTGGTGTTCGTCAATCACGCCTCCACTTGCGTTGAATGCCACCGGCAGAACTACCAGCTCGCGAAGAGCCCGGACCATCAGGGCGGCGGGTTTCCGACCGACTGCAACCAGTGCCATTCCACCACGCTCTGGACCGCCGCCCGCTTCAGCCACGCCGGCACCCGGTTCCCGCTCACCGGCGCCCATCGCGTGGCCAGCTGCGGTCAGTGCCACCTGACCCCCAACTATTCGGCGACCAGCACCGTCTGCGTGTCCTGCCACCAGCGGGACTACGACAATGCCACGGTGCCGGACCACAAGGCCTCCCAATTCCCGACCGACTGCACCGGCTGTCACACCACGGCGAGCTGGACCGGAGGCGCGTTCGATCACAGCGTGACCGCCTTCCCCCTCACGGGAGGTCACAAGGCCGCCGCCTGTCAACAGTGTCACGGGGACGGGGTCTACAAGGGCAAGAGCACGCTGTGTGTCTCCTGCCACCAGACCGACTACAACCAGACCACCAGCCCGAATCATGTGAGCGCGCAGTTCCCGACCGACTGCTCCGCCTGTCACACGACCATCGTGTGGACCACCGCCACGTTCAATCACTCGGCGACCGCGTTCCCGCTCACCGGTTTGCACCAGACCGCCACCTGCCAGCAATGTCACTCGGACGGGGTCTACAAGGGCAAGAACATGGCGTGTGTGGCCTGCCACCAGACCGACTACACCACGGCCGCCAACCCCAATCACCAGGCGGCCCAGTTCCCCCCCACCTGCCAGGACTGTCACACCACCCTCACCTGGCTGGGGGCGACCTTCGATCACGACGCGCAGTGGTTCCCGGTCTATTCGGGCCAGCACAGAGGGAAGTGGTCCACCTGCGCCGATTGCCATACCAATCCAGGCAATTTCACCGTCTTCAGCTGTCTAACCTGTCACGAGCACAGCCAGTCTCAGATGGACAGTAAGCACCAAGGGAACTCGGGCTACCGCTACAACAGCCAGCAATGCTACAGCTGTCACCCCGATGGGAGGTCCGGATGAGTGCATCTCGGCGACGGATCCAGGGCCTGCTTCATGGGGTCGGCTTGATCACGGCGTGTTTCGTCACCCGCTCCCTCGGTGCCCAGACAAAGGACACCACCGCGTCGAAGACCGCCAAGGTCAGCTACGTCACCGGCAACTCGGTCTACATCAGCGCGGGCCGGGAGGATGGATTGCGTGAGGGCGCATCGGTGGATCTGATCCGGGGAGAGCGCAGCGTCGTCACCCTCAAGGTGGCGTATCTCTCCTCGCACCAGGCCGCCTGCGAGATCGTGACCGCGTCGGTTTCTCCGGTCGTGGGGGACGTGGTGCGTTACCTCCCCAGTGCCGGTCCCACGGCAGCAACCGCCGTGAGCGGAGACTCCGGTGGCGGGGCCGGCGACCAGATCCGCCGCTACTCCAAGCGCAATGGGCCGGGTTTCGGGCTCCGCGGGCGGATCGGGGCGAGATACCTCATCGTGAAGCAGCGGGACAGTACCGGGACCCAGTTCTCTCAGCCCGCCCTCGACTTGAGGCTCGATGGCGCGGGATTGGGCGGTTCCCCGATCGGCCTCACGGCCGATGTTCGCGCCCGCCGGACCAAGTCGACCCTCGCGGACGGCAGCCAGGTGATCGACGGCCGCACTCGGATCTACCAGGCCTCGATCTTCATCAATACTCCGGGGGCTCCGTTCCGGGCCAGTTTCGGCCGCCAGTTCTCGCCCACGCTCGCGACCGTGAGCATCTTCGACGGCGGCCTCCTCGACATCAACAAGCCCTCCTGGGGCATCGGCGCCTTTGGCGGCACCCAGCCCGATCCCGACCTCGGCTATTCCAAAGAGATCGCGGAGTACGGAGGGTACATTCAGGTACACAACCGGCCCGGGGCACGGAGCCAGTGGTCGTTCGTGACCGGGGGGATCGGGTCCTACACCCAGGGCAAGGCCAACCGCGAGTTCGTTTACCTCCAGGGTGCCTACACCGGCCGGCATCTCTCCAGCTACGTGGCTCAGGAGATCGACTACAACCGGCCCTGGAAGCGGGCGTTAGGCGAGCCGGCGATCTCCGCGACCAGCACCTTCGGCAATATTCTCTACCGTTTCGGCGAGAGCTTCTCGATTCACGGCGGCATCGACAACCGGCGCAACGTCCGGCTCTACCGCGACGTGGTGACGCCGGACGTCGCCTTCGACGACAGCTATCGGCAAGGCATCTGGGGGGGCGCCACGCTCTTCCTGAGCCGCCGACTCCGGCTGGGTTTCGACGCCCGCTCCAGCCGGGGCGGCCCCAACGGCAAGGCCGACGCCTATACGGCGTCCTTCGGCCTCGATCGTCTGACGCCCCTCCACCTCGGCCTTCGGACCCGGCACACCCGCTACACCAACCCCACCCTGAGCGGATGGCTCCACTCGGGGGCGCTCTCATTCGAGCCCAGCCCCTGGCTCCGTCTTGAGTTCAACGGTGGGCTGCGGCAGGAGACCAATCCCGCGGCGATCCCGGCCGACAGCCGAGTGACCTGGTACGGACTGGACCTGGATCTGAGCCTGGGCCGAGCGCTGTATGTCATCCTTTCGGGGACCCGGGAGCGGGGCGGGCTCCAGGCCGACGATCAGGCGTACGGCGGGATCAGTTATCGGTTCTAGTGGACTGTAACGGACGATTCGGTAGCAGTGTCATCCCGAGGGACCCCGACCCTGAGGATAGCGAAGAGGAGGGGACCGAGGGATCTACTCGCCTTAGATCCCTCGCTCCGCTCGAGATGACATCATGGCAAGGCGGGGCCGCAGAAACGACGCAGACAGACGCAAAGAGCACGAGATCCGCTGCACGGTTTTTTCGCGAATCTGCGTCCATCTGCGGCCCAGGCTCAAGAATGTCGAGGAAGAGTGAAGGCCGATAACGCGGACACCCACGGAGAACCTATGCAGACCCAACCACCCCGACGCTCCAGCCGCATCGAGTGGATTCCCCTGGCGCGGATCAGCGGCATGATCGCGCGACCCACCCTGACCGCGCTGGCCGGGATTCTCAGCGAGGAGGACAATACCCACTCACACCACGTCGCGACCGGGACGGCCCGTGCCCTCGTCGTCACCCTCAGCGAGCTCCCCGAACTCGACGCCGTGGGGGGTATTGCCCGACTGGACCTGGACGGTGAGCCACCTGTAGGTATCGCGAGAGTCGGGCGTAAGAGTTACGCCGCCTACCGGCCGGCGGAAATCGGGGTGGGCACGATTACCACAACGGAGCCCCGAGCCGATCTCCGGGCGATCGCCCGCGAGCTGGGGTTGGAGGGACTGGTGGAGCTCGCCGTGGTCTACGACGAGGTGGCGGGGACGCTGACGATTCTGGGGGATAAGAACTGAGAACAGAGGGGCGGACGGGCAGAGGGGCGGACGGGCAGAGGGGCGGATGGGCGGATGGGCGGATGCGCCCTTCCTTCTGTCATTGCGAGAGCCCCGGTGCTATGTGCCGCCCTTCTGTCATTGCGAGGGCCGCGGCGCTGCTTGTCCCGAGCGAAGCGAGGGATGCGCCGAGCCCGAAGCAATCCCGCTGTTGCTGTTCTCGGGTAGAAACACTGAGGCGCAGAGGACACAGAGCAGTCCCGTTCCCCATTCCCCGTTCTCCCGTTCCCCGCTTTCATTGCGAGGGACCTGGCGCTGCCTGTCCCGAGCGAAGCGAGGGATGCGCCGGGCCCGAGGCAATCTTTGCCGCGGCTCCCCTTTGGCATTGCGCATCGGAGCAGCGGGCGACAGGTTCTCGGTGGGACCAGCATGCTCCCGCGCGGGATATTTCGACATTTGGGCGATGAGATATTTGCCTATGCGCGTCTGCAGTATCCGTATGGTATTGCGGATATGCCGAGATGCCTCTGCAGGTGAATTGTTGGTGAGGCGTCAGCCTAGTTCGGTCGGAGGCAGTGCCAATGCCCCCCACAGCCAGCCTCGAAGAGGTCATCCTGCCCGCCTGGCAGACCAACGCCCGAGTGACCCGCCTGCTCCTTGCCAGCCTCCCTGCCCGGTTCTGGGACCAGGCCGTCCCTGGCGCTCCCCGTCGCACACCCAGGGTGATCGCGGGCCATATCCACAATGCGCGGTGCCTGTGGGTTCAAACCCTTGGAAAGCCACTCGGCATTCAGGTCCCAAAACCGGTGGACCGGAGATTGGTCAGCAAGGCGGATCTTGTCCGCGCCCTTCGCCACAGTACCGCAGCCATTCAGGACCTCCTCCGCCTTGGGTGCGCCCAGGGTGGCCAGATACCCGCGACGGCGGCCTACACTTGGCGAAATCTCGCGCTGGACGTCGGACATGTGCTCACGTATTTCGTGGCGCACGAGGGCCACCATCGCGGGCAGCTTACGCTCCTTGCGCGGCAGCTCGGGGTCCCGCTGCCCCAGACGGTGAGGAGTGGCCTCTGGCAGTGGAGGCCTCTCAAGCGCTAACGCCAGGGAGTGCTACCCTGACGCCTAACTACCGCATCGACAGCCCGTGACGCGTGTACCCGAGTTTGGGCTCCTGCCCAACCGGACCTGGCCCCGTCGTCGTGGCAGTCTCGAGAATGGCCCCCATGCCGGCTCTCCAACGCTCACTAAGACTCCACCCAGGCGGCCTGGCCTTTGCAGCCATTTCCACGGTCGCCGCCGCCTTCACTGCCATCCTATCGCGGTATCGCCCCGCCCTGTTCCGGCCCTACTTCGGTGATGCACATCCACTCTTCGTGATCGCGAGCGCGATCGTGGTTGGCGGCACCGGCCTAGCTTTTCTCCACTCCCGTGGTTGGTTCGCGACCTACTCGCCCAGGCATGACTCCCTCTGGCCCTTTGCGGTCACGGTAGTACCGACCCTGCTGGCTGTTCCGGCCATTACCGCCGATGTGCTTCTGGGCTTCCCTCGGGACATGAACGTCCTCGCTCCCGACTCGCTCTTGTTCTACCCGGCCATCGGCTACGTCGCCGAGGTCACGTTCCACCTGCTCCCTGTTTCCCTCTTTCTGTTCGTCCTGACCACGGCCTTCAAGGCGCCGGCCTCAAACAGGCTCCTCTGGGCTGCCCTCCTGTTCGCCGCCACCGCGGAACCCCTATTCCAGGTCGGCTTCAGCCTCTCGTGGCACCCCTTTACCCTCTTGCAGGGATTTGTCGGAGTGCAGGTCCTGATGTTCAGTGTTGCCGCTGTTTGGGTCTTCCGCCGCTACGACTTCGTCACGATGTACCTCTTTCGCCTCGTTTACTATGCGTGGTGGCACATCGTTTGGGGCACCCTGCGCCTCCATCTCCTCTTTTGACATTCCTACGAGCTGACATTGCTTACGGTGCCCATGGGCTGTCTGACCAGCGCATGAAGCTGCCAGAGCGCGGCCCTCGGATCCTGCAGGGGTTAGACCGCCAGCCCTGCCAGGGAAGGCTTGCCGCCGCGAGCCGCGCTCTGCAGCTTATGCGGGGCCGATGGCCCCCACCGGTTGGCTCTTCTTGTTAAGTGGAGGAA
>JBGPJS010000218.1:0-6727 GCA_041485505.1 Gemmatimonadota bacterium
GCCCACGGCGCCCACCAGCAGGGCGGTGGCCCCCGCGGCCGTGACGTTGGCGGCGACATTGGCGGCGCCACCCAGCGCCGAGCGCCGCTCGGTGATGGTCACGATGGGGACCGGCGCCTCCGGCGAAATCCGATCGGAGCCACCGATCCAGTAGCGGTCCAGCATCACGTCGCCCACGATCGCGATCCGACAGTTCTTCATCCGACTGGTCAGGTGCAGAATCCGCTCGCGCGTCATGGACGGAGGAGTCGGCGTTAGTCTCACTTCAACCCTCCCTGTTTCACTAATCCGATGGTCGCGGTGATCGAACCCTGGAATCGGTTCCGGGTGCGGCCCGCGACGTGGCCATCGTTCACCACATGATGCAATCCGGCATTGGCGCCAATGCGCAGGATGCCTCGCTCCCCCGTAACCCCGACAGCCGCCCGCCAGGTCCGCTCCATCACCCCGATGAAGATCTGCGGTGTCCCGCCGGAAAGGGGGCCCCGAGGCGGCGCCGGAGCGGTCAGAAGCCCCTCGCCCTGGCGGAGCAGCGTCAACTCGGGCGCCACCAGCCATCGCCGCCAGACCGGTAGCGTCGCGAACACCGAGAGCTGGTCGTTGTCGATGAAGTTCCGGCCGATGCCGATGCCGGCATCGGTGAAGTTTTCCAGCGAGTCCTGAGTTCGGAGCGCCAGGCTCGAGGCCCGGGTGTAGAGGGCCCGCCAGGCGGCGCGGCGCCCCAGCGGCCCGAAACCGATGATGGTCATGGCCCAGCGGTCGGGGTAGCGGTCGGGGCCGCCGCGGTCCTGGTACTGAAAGTCGTCGATCCCCAGTTGGGCCTGCAGGGTCACCCGGCGGGCGACTTTCCACTGCGCGTCCACTCCCACCAGCAGGTTGCTGCCTTGTTCGCCCAGTCCGTACTGATTGCCCAGCAGAAGCAGGGTGACGGGATTCCGATAGCGGGCATCAAACTGCCGGTCGAGACCCTGCAGGATGGTGGTTTCCCAGAGCGCCAGATGCACTCGGCGGGAGAGCCGGAGATCGAGGCGATGGGCAAAATGATAGCGGTGAATCGGCTGGCCCAGTGAATCGGTCGCGTCCTGGAGCGGCGCCGCGATGGCGCCGAGGTGCACGTCGCGGGACCCGATCTCGAACCCGATCGCCTCCCGGCCGTAGGAGTAGTTGCTGAGCCCGATCCCGGGCACCCCCTCGGGTCCCCAGTTCTGATCCAGCTTCCCATAGAACAGCCGGGCCCACTTGAACTGCGCGCTGACGTACGCGTCCACCTGCCGCCCGGTGAACTTCACGTCCTTGCGGCCGGGCCAGTCGGGGTCTTTGAGGAGGCGAGGTTCGGCGGCGGGGCGTGAGGCTAGTGCGAAGTTGCCGGCGACCAGTTCCAACCCGAGCTCGGCGTAGGGTCGGATGCCCGACGGTCCCGCGGGATGCAAGGGGTCCCGACGCGCGCTGCTGTAACTCTGGAAGCCGATTCTCGGCTCGAGTCGCCAGTGGGCCTCGCCCTCAGGTTTCCGGAAGGTCGCGAGAAGATCGCGGATCACCGCACCACTGGCATCGCCGGCGGTGGTGTCGGCCGCCGCCAGCACCCGGATCGCATCGCTCCGGCGGAAGGGGCGCACGAAGGGCGATGGGTCCTCGATGTCACCTCGGGCGATGAGGTGCTCCAGCGCCGGCAACCGGGGATCATCGAGCGGGATGTAAGGTGAGGCCTGGGCATGGAGGGCAACGGGGAGAAGAACGGATAGCGCGAAAGCGACCTGGCGCGGGGACGGCATGGTGAAAGAAGGTAAGGTGAAGCAATAGATCCTTGTAGGGGCGCAGCAGCGCTGCGCCCGCCCAGCGCCGTGAGGGTTGGTATCGCGTCGGGGCGCAGCAGCGCTGCGCCCGCCCAGCACGTGAGGCCGTTCGCGCCGAGCGCAGCATGCTGCGCCCCTACGGTTATCTTCCCGCCCATGGAATTCCGCGTTGAATCCACCCGGGGAGACCTGGTCGAATCGGCCCACCAGGTTTCCCTCGCGGCGGTGGACTCTCGGGGACATCTCCTGGCGCGGGCCGGCGACCCTGACTTCCTCACGTTCTGGCGTTCCGCAGCCAAGCCGTTCCAGGCCGTTCCCCTGGTCGCCGACGGCGCCGCCGAGCACTGGGGGTTGGGCCCGCGCGAGCTGGCGTTGGCCTGCTCCTCCCATTCGAGCGAACCGATCCATCTCGAAGTCGTGGAGGGCATGTTGCGGAAGATCGGGTGTGGTGAACCGGCGCTGGCCTGCGGTCCGCATCCTCCCCTCTGTACCACGGTGGCGGAAAACCTGATCCGCACCGGCGCGGCACTCACCCCCCGCTGGAGCAATTGCTCCGGCAAGCATGCTGGCATGCTGGGCCTGGCGCGGCACCACGGATGGATCACCGCCGGATACGAGCGGGCCGGGCACCCGGTGCAGGAGCGAATCCTGGATGAGATCACCCGGTGGACCGACCTGCCACGGGAGCGGATCCGGTTCGGTGTGGACGGGTGCACCGCGGTCTGTTTCGGTCTTCCCTTGCGTGCGATGGCGCTGGCCTACGCCCGCTTCGGGACCTCGGACGATGCGGCCGCGGTTCTGCTTCGCGAGGCCATGAGTGCTCACCCGTTCCTGGTCGCCGGGACCGGCCGCCTCTGCACCGACCTCATGGCGGCCTATCCCGGCCAGGTCATCGCCAAGGTGGGCGCCGAGGGGATCTATTGCGTGGCGCTCCCGGCGGCCGGGATCGGCATCGCGCTGAAGGTGGAGGATGGTGACATGCGCAGTTCGGGTCCGGCCCTGCTCGCCGTGCTCCGCCAGGTGGCCGAACACCGGCGCCTCACGCCGGCCTTCGACCCGCTGCCGGAGCCGGTGGCCCGTCACGCCGAGCTCCCGACCCACAATACCCGCGGTGCGCTGACGGGAACCTTGCGCGCCGCCGGCCGTCTGCGTTTTGAGGGGTAGGCGCGGCGTGAATTCGATGACGACTCTTCCCCATGAGGGTGTATCCTGAATGGCGAAGCAAGACAACCTGGACCCCCAGACCGTGAGCCTGATCGGGTTCGCCGCGGCTATCGCTCAGGGGGACGAGCCGGAATTGCGAGAGCGGGTCGGCCCTCTGAAGGAAGGCATGGTCCCGATCGCCTGGGTCGAGGAGCTGCTGCTTCAGTCGGTCCTGATGGTGGGGTATCCCCGGACCCTCATCGCCTTCGGGGTCTGGCGGAAGGTGGCCAAGGTGGCCGCCCCGGCCAGCGACCCGGACACCGACTACGGCCGTGCCACCGAATGGACCCGGCTGGGAGAAGCGGCCTGCGCCCAGGTGTATGGCGACAACTACCGGAAACTCCGCGAGAACATCAGGGAGCTGCATCCGGCGGTGGACTCGTGGATGGTAACCGAGGGCTACGGCCGTACCCTCGCGAGGCCTGGGTTGGACCTGCTGCGCCGGGAGTTGTGCACCATCGCCCAGATGGCGGTGCTCGACGCGCCGCGGCAGTTGCACTCCCACCTGCGGGGGGCGCTCAACGCGGGCGGGACCTCCGAGCAGGTGGAGGCGGTGCTCTCGGTGGTCAACCCGCTGCTCTCGTATGATCAGTGGAAGCGGGTGAAGGAGTTGTGGCGGACGGTCAGAGATGGGTGGAATCCGGCGGAGCAGCAATGAGGATTCAGGAGTCAGGAGTCAGCAGTCGGGATTCAGGAGTCGGGATCCAGGTTCGGAGACTTCCCGCCCCGAATCCTGAACCCCGAATCCTGATTGCTGAATCCTGAATCCTGAATCCCGAATCCTGATCGCTGAATCCTGAATCCTGAATCCTGAATCCCATGTTCATTGACCGCGCCGTCGTTCGCATCGTTGCCGGTACCGGCGGCTCCGGCGCCTGCTCCTTTGCCCGCTTCAAGTACCGTCCCAAGGCCGGTCCCGATGGGGGGGACGGCGGTCGGGGCGGTAGCGTCTACGTGCGCGGAGACGTCAACCTCGCGACCCTGCTCGACTACCGATATCGCAACCTGTGGAAGGCGGAGCGGGGGGACCACGGCAAGGGGAAGACCCAGACCGGCGCCTCGTCGGACGACATCTTCCTGCCGGTGCCCCCGGGCACCATCGTGCGGGACCTGAGCTCGGGCACGGCAATGGGCGAAGTGCTCCGTGATGGCGACGTCCTGTTGGTGGCCAAGGGGGGCCGGGGCGGGCGAGGCAACGCTCGGTTCGCGACCTCCACCCACCAGGCCCCCCGGGAATGGGAGCCGGGCGAGGAGGGTGAAGAGCGCGAACTCGAGCTGGTGCTCAAGCTCATCGCCGACGTGGGCTTGGTGGGTGAGCCCAACGCGGGCAAGAGCACCCTGCTCTCCGTGATCTCCGCCGCGCGGCCCAAGATCGCCGACTACCCCTTTACCACGTTGGAGCCCAATCTGGGTGTCGTGGGGCTGAGCGGAAGCCGTTCCTACGTGGTGGCCGACATTCCCGGTATCATCGAGGGGGCGCACGCCGGCAAGGGCCTCGGTCTCAAATTCCTGCAGCACGTCGAGCGGACCCGGGTCCTCGGGTTCCTCGTCCCCCTCGACAGTCCGGATCCACAAGACACTTATGATCGACTTCGCCGCGAAGTCGGCCTCTACAGCGAAACGCTGTACGAGAAGGAGCATGTTGTGATCCTGACCAAGCGGGACCTGCTGGCGGAGCGAGATCCGCTCCCCGAACTGGACGCTCCCCTGGCGACCGGAGTCCTCGCCATCTCGGCGGTCTCAGGCACCGGTATCGAAGAGCTGAAGGAATACCTCTGGCAGGTGGTGGATCGAGTGAAAGGCCTGATAGTCGAACCTCAGCCACACGCGGGCGCGGCGGAATCGGAGGAGGAGGTGGAGGGGTGTTAGACGATCGCGCCGGGTATCTGGCCCTGGCCCTCATCCCGGGCATGACCACCGCACGGCTCTCGACGCTTCTCAATGCCTGCGAGACCCCCCACGGCGCCACCTCGGCGCCGTTTGCGTTTTTGTGCACCCTTCCGGGGTTTTCCCGCGCCGCCGCGACGGCGGTGCGCGGGGCCCGGGCTGAGGAGGGGGCGCGGGTCCTCGCCCGAGTGGAAGAGTTGGGTGGTACCTGTCTCCTGCCGACCGACGAAGAGTTCCCGGTATCCTTTCGGGAAATCCCGGATCCTCCCTCGGCCCTGTTCGCGCTGGGCCAATTGTCGCTTCTCCGGACGCCCGCCGTCGCGATCGTCGGGAGCCGAGACCATTCCGGGTACGGTCTGGAGGTATGCGGGATGGTCGCCGGCGGAGCCGCCCGGCAGGGGCTCGTGGTGGTGAGCGGGATGGCCCGGGGACTCGATTCCGCGGCCCACAGCGCGGCCCTCGATGCCGGCGGCGGAACTATCGGCGTTCTGGGCAATGGCCTCGGCGTGGTCTACCCGGCGGCCAACCGCTTGCTCTATGAGCGAGTGGCGGTCGAGGGTTTATTGCTCACCGAGTTCCCGCCCGGCGAACGACCCAGGGCGTGGAGCTTTCCCCGCCGCAACCGGCTGATCAGCGGACTGGCGCGGGTCACGGTGGTCATTGAGGCAGCGGCCGGTTCCGGGACCCTGATCACCGTTGCGTCCGCGCTGGAACAGGGGAGAGAGGTCATGGCGGTGCCGGGTCCCATCACCAGCGCGAGGTCGGTGGGCACCAATCGTCTGCTCCGGGACGGCGCCACACCGCTCCTGGGCCTGGAGGACTTGCTCGCCCAGTACCCGGAGGTTCCAGGGCCGTCCCGGCCAGCCCGGGACCGCGAGGCCCAGATGTTGCTGCCGACATTCAATCTGACCTCGGAGGAACAACGGGTGGTGGACGCCCTGGACGGAGCCGGGACCCATCTGGATCGGATCGTGACCGTGGTCGGGCTCCCACCGGGCGACCTGCTGGCGCGACTCTGTGGGCTCGAGATCGCCGGCGTGGTCGAGCAGCTGCCGGGCAGGGTTTTTCGCAGAGTGAGGAGTTAGGAGTCAGGAGTCAGGAGTGAGGAGGCTCCTCCGGTTCCCTCCTTACGGCTTACTCCTTACTCCTCACTCCTCACTTTTGTAGATTCCACCCGTCCCCTCCGACCTGCGAAGGCCATGGCCCAGAACGCCACCTGTGCTCGCTGCGGTGAACCGGTTCGACCGGGCGCGCGCTTCTGCATGAAGTGCGGGGCCGACGTGTCTGGTGAACAGGGGGTGGTGGCCACGGCCTTGATGCCGGCGGCCGATGAGCAGGACGCGATGAAGGTGGCGCTGGAGCAGCTCCGGCAGGTCACCGTGGGTGAGTACGAGATCCTCAACGAACTGGGCCGAGGCGGCATGGCCTCGGTGTATCTGGCTCACGATCTGGCGCTGGACCGCAAGGTCGCCATCAAGGTGATGGCCCCGGCCCTTTTCCTGATGGGCGAGGGGATGGTCGAGCGTTTCAAGCGCGAGGCCCGCACCGCGGCCTCACTCAGTCATCCCAACATCATTCCGATTCACGCGGTAAAGGGCCAGGGCCGGTCGCTCTACTTCGTGATGAAATTCATCGCGGGACGCTCGCTCGAGTCCATCATCCGCGACGTCGGCGCGCTGCCGATCCCCATGGTGCAGGCCCTGCTGCACCAGGTGGGCGGGGCCCTGGGCTATGCCCACCGCCGCAACATCGTTCACCGCGACGTGAAGCCCGCCAACGTCATGGTGGACGAGGAGGGCTGGGCGGTCGTGACCGACTTCGGCATCGCCAAGGTGGCGGAGGCC
>JBGPJS010000219.1:0-6691 GCA_041485505.1 Gemmatimonadota bacterium
ATGCTCAAACTGATCGGGGACAACGAAGCCGCGATCCGGCGCAGCGGCAACGCGCAGCTCTGGGTGGAAACGCTGTTGCTTCGGTGGACCATGATGGACCGCATTGTGGATCTGCAGACGGTACTGGCGGGTGGCCCCGGGGAGCGGTCGGTGCCCGAGAGTGTGCGGGCACCGCTGGTGGCACCGACTGCCCCGGCGCCGTCGTCACCCGCCGCTCCGGCCGTTTCCGCCGTTCCGCCTTCGCCGCCGGTCCTGGAGACCATCCCCTTCACCCTCGAGGCGCTGGCCGAGCACTGGGGAGAGATCAGCGCCTCGGCCCGGGAAGAGAGCCGGTTTCTGGGTGAGGCCGTTGCCGCGGCCCGGCCGGTGGCGGTAGTCGCGAACAGGCTCACGGTCGCGCTCGAGGATGCGAATCCGATGCACCGGGAGACCCTGGCTCGGCAACGGGAGATGGTCGAGGCCTTGGTTAGTCGAAGGGTGGGCGGAGCGGTCAAGCTCGAGCTCGGTGGACCCAGCGCCTCGGCCAGCGCCGAGCCGGCCGCCCGCCCCCGACGGCTCTCCGACGCCGAAGCCAAGTCAGAGCGACTGCGGACTCTGAAGGCGAAGGACCCGGCGCTCGAGGCATTGGCGGGGGAGTTAGATTTTGAGGTGTTGGAGTAGCCGAGAGCTATTAGCCGTTAGCCATTAGCTCGCGCCGTTTACTGGGCAGGGGCACTCATCCCAGGCGCCAGTGCGCGCGAGGGAAGGTTCCTGGCTCCGATCACTGAGCCAATGGCTAATGGCTAACGGCCCTCACCGGGGTTCCCGGGTTGCGGTGCCCGGCGGCACGGCCTATTATCAAGCTTCGCAGACACTTAGACGATACTCATGGCAGACTTTCAGCAGCTCTTTCAGTTGGGCCAGCAGGTCCAGGGTCGGTTACAGCAGTTGCAGACCGAACTGGCAGGCCGGACCATCGAAGCCCAAGCGGGTGCCGGGCTGGTTCGGGTGACGGCGGACGGTCGCGGGAGTATTCGTTCCCTCACGATTGATCCGGCGGCGTTCGAAGGGCGTGATGCCGATCTGTTGTCGGATCTGGTCCTGGCCGCGGTCGCGGAGGCCCAGCGCCGTGCGGCGGAGATGGTTCAGACCGAAATGCGCAAGGTGCAGCCCGGGCCCGGCGTTCTACCCTACTGAGCCGTGGGCGTCATCGAGGACTTGATCACCGAGTTGGCCAAGCTCCCGGGAATCGGTCGGAAGTCCGCGCAGCGGCTCACATTCCATCTGTTGCAGCAGTCCCCTGAGCGGGTCCGACGGCTGGCTGCCGCGCTGCTCACGGTAGCGGAACGGGTCAAGCCGTGCGCCCAGTGCGGCAATCTCGCGGAAGGGGATCTCTGCGAGTTCTGCCAGGATCCTCGTCGCGACGGGGGGCTGGTCTGCGTAGTGGAGGAGCCTTCCGGCGTGGGAGTCGTGGAGCGCTCCAGTGAGTTTCGAGGCCGCTACCATGTGCTGGGCGGGCGGCTCTCGCCACTCGATGGTGTAGGGCCGGAGTCGCTTCGGATTGACTTGCTGCTGCGCCGGGTGGAGTCGGGGACGGTGCGTGAGGTCATCCTCGCGACCAATCCATCCATGGAGGGGGAGGTCACCGCGACCTACCTGCAGCAGCTGCTGAGCGGGCGAGGGGTGCGGGTGACCCGGTTGGCGCGAGGCCTCCCCGTCGGGGGCGATCTCGAGTATGTGGATGGGGTGACCCTGGCGCACGCCCTCCAGGCCCGACAGGAGGTTGGTTGATGCGGTCGCGGATCTGGCTATTTCTCGGCGGGATGATGGGCGGCGCCACGGCCGGCTGGCTGCTGGCTCAGCGGCATCTCGATCAGCATCGGCGCGATCTCTTCAGCACCCGGCCGCTGCGCCGCTTCGCCGCCCTGGGCTACCTGGCTGGTCAGCAGGGGGTCGAGACCGTCCGGGTGTTGCGTGACTACTTGTTGTGGGAGTCCCAGCCCATGCTTCGTCGGCGCGCCGAAATGATCGTCGCCCGGATGGAAGCGACACTCGGCTAAGCTGAGGGAATCCGATGTCCGGTGCGTCCAGCTGGTCCTTCCGGGAAGAAGACTCCACTCGGATTCACACCATCCTCCACGAATTCCTGCGGGAGTCCAACGCCCGCACCGGGTTGATCGTGGACCGCACCGGGCAGATGGTCGCGATCGTGGGGGAAGCGGTCGAGTTCGATCCGACCGCCTTCGCCTCGCTTACCGCGGCCGACTTCAGCGCCAACGACCAGCTGGCCAAAATGATCGGGGAACCCGAGTTCGGCGCCCTCTTCCACCAGGGAGAGAAGGAGTCGATGTACCTGGCGGACGTGGCTCGGCGGGTGATTCTGGTGGTACTGTTCGACAACCGCACCACGCTGGGCCTGGTCAAGCTCCGGGTCAAGAACACGGTGGGCGAACTCAACAAGGTGTTTCACGAAATGTTCAACCGGGGGCCGTCCGGAGCGCCCCAGGTGGAAACCGAGTTCCTGGGCGAGGCGGCGGATGAAATCGACAAGCTCTTCGGGTAACGGGCGGAGGAACGACGCATGTCGATGATCAACTACGCCTCCCGCGAGATCAACTGCAAGCTGGTCTACTACGGGCCGGGGTTGGGCGGCAAGACGACGAATCTCGAGTTCGTCTTCAACAAGGTGTCGCCCGGGAGCCGGGGAAAGCTGATCTCCCTCGCCACCGAGACCGAGCGCACCCTCTTCTTCGACTTCCTCCCGGTCGACCTGGGCACCATCCGGGGCTTCAAGACCCGCTTCCATCTCTATACGGTCCCGGGCCAGGTGTATTACAACGCGTCCCGCAAGCTCATTCTCAAAGGCGTGGATGGGGTGGTTTTTGTGGCGGACAGTCAGATCGAGCGGATGGAAGCCAACATCGAGGCCATGCAGAACCTCTACGACAACATGGCCCAGCACGGCTACAACCTCACCACCATCCCGTTCCTCATTCAGTACAACAAGCGGGACCTCCCGAACGCGGCCACGATCCGGGAGCTTCAGGCCGCTCTCAATCCCGGCTGGCCGGTCGAGGACTCCGCCAAGCAGAAACCGATGCCCGATCCCTACCACGAAGGTGAGAGCCTGGTCGAGCAGATGGACGGGCAATGGATCGAGCGGGCGCCGTATTTCGAGGCCGTGGCGATGAACGGGGATGGCGTATTCGATACCCTCAAGGCGGTGAGCAAGCTGGTCCTGAAGACCCTCGGCTCGTAGGGCTCTGGACGCTACCCAACATTCTCACGGTCGTCCGGATCTGCCTGACGCCCGTGATTGCGTTGCTGCCGTTCATCGAGGGATATTGGCCCAAGCTGATCTGCTTCGTCATCTTCCTCTTCGCGGCCATCACCGACATCTACGACGGCCATCTGGCCCGGAGCCGAAACCAGGTCACCGACCTCGGCAAGTTGCTGGACCCCATCGCCGATAAGCTGCTGCTCTTCGCTACCCTGATCCCGATCTACTGGATCTCCCGCACCCGGCACGACCTCTACGACATTCCCCTCTGGGGGAGCATTCCGCTCTGGGTCTGCCTGCTGTTCATCGGCCGGGAGTTTGCCATGACCGGTTTCCGCTGGTGGGCCAAGCGGCGCGGGGTGGTGATCCCGGCCCATGGCGCGGGCAAGCTCAAGACCGTCCTGCAGAACATCTACATCGGCGCCACCATTGTCTGGTTTGCCTACCGCGACGCCCGCAAGCCCATGGGATGGGAACACAGTCGCTTCGCGGAGTTCTGGAATCAATTCCACGGCGGCGTCGTGGCACTGACTCTCGGCCTGGCCACGGTGCTGACCGTGTACTCGTTCGTGGTGTACATGTATCGGTATCGGTCGTTGTTCAATCGCGGTCAGTAGTCGTTAGCCATTGGCCGTTAGCCGTTAGCACCCGCTCGCCGCCGTCAAATCCGAATCTTCTGGCCGACATCCACCTCCAGCCAATGACCAACGGCGAACGGCTAATGGCTTCGGCTTCCATCGAACTCCTCACCATCGGCACCGAGCTCCTGCTCGGCTTCACCGTCGACACCAACAGCGCCGAGATCGGGCAGTTGCTCGCGGCCAGCGGCGTACAGCTGGTGCGGCGCACCGCCGTGGCCGATCGCGAGGTCGAAATCCGGGAGGCTGTGAGTCAGGCACTGCAGCGCACCGGCGCTTTGATCACCACCGGTGGGTTGGGCCCGACCCGGGATGACATCACCAAGAAGGTGGTGGCGGACCTGTTCGGCGTCCCCCTCGAATTCCACGAGCCGATCTGGCAAGGGCTGGTGGAGCGCTTCGCCCGCTTGGGGCGGAACCTCGCCGCGACCAACCGCTGTCAGGCCGAGGTGCCTCGAGGGGCGGTGGTGCTTCCCAATCGATGGGGAACCGCCCCGGGGCTCTGGCTCGAGGCGCCGCTCCGAGCGGAGCACGAAGGCGCACCCCGCCTCGCCATTCTCCTCCCTGGTGTCCCCCGCGAGATGCGCGGTCTCATGGCGCACGAGGTCATTCCCCGGCTGGCCCAGTGGACGGGGTCGACCGCGACCGTCATCCGCTCGGCCCTGCTCCGCACCACCGGCGTCCCCGAGTCCCGGCTGGCCGAGCGGGTGGGGGACATCGAGCGAGAGCTGGCACCGCTGTCCCTTGCCTTTCTCCCGAGTCTCTCCGGTGTGGACCTGCGGTTGACCGCCTGGGACCTGCCGGCGGCCGAAGCCGAGCGTCGGCTAGGGGAGGGGGTCGCGGCGCTCAGAGAGCGCGTGGGCGAGTTTACCTACGCCGAGGGCGACACCGATCTCGCCGCTGTGGTCTTGCAAGGGGCCAGAGCCGCCGGCCTCCATCTCGCGGTCGCCGAATCCTGTACTGGCGGGTTGCTCGGCGCCAGGATCACGGCCATTCCGGGCAGTTCCGACGTCTTCGCGGGTGGCGTGATTGCGTACGACAACGCGGTGAAGATCCGGGAACTCGGGGTGCCGGCGGAACTGATCGAGAGCAACGGTGCGGTGAGTGAGCCAGTGGTGCGGGCCATGGCCGAGGGGGCGGCTCGCCGATTCGGTGTGGAGGCAAGCCTTGCGGTGACTGGGATCGCGGGTCCCGGAGGAGGCAGTCCGTCGAAGCCGGTCGGCACCGTCTGGTACGGACTCCGTCTGTCTGGCCGCACCGAAGCGGTCAGCTATGTTTTCCCGGGGGAGCGGGAGGAGGTCCGGGCGCGGGCAGCGCAGGGGGCGCTCTTCCTGCTGCTGGGGAGGCTCCGCGAAGGTAGCAGGTAGTAGGTGGCAGGTAGCAGGTCGCCGTTCGTTGGCTAGGGTGGGAAGGGATTATCTTCGCTTCAATTGCCCGAAAGGCTGTTGCCTGCAACCCGCAACCTGCGACCTGCTACCTATGCCCGTAGACCTTCTCGCCATCGCCGCGCACCGGGACGACGTAGAGCTCACCTGCGCCGGCACCCTGCTCAAGGCGGTCGATGCGGGCTACCGCACCGGCATACTCGATCTGACCGCGGGCGAGACCGGGACCCGGGGCAATGCGGAGGTCCGCGCGGACGAGGCGGAGCAGGCGGCCAGAATCCTCGGGGTCGCCGAGCGGCGCAACGCCGGACTGCCCGACGCGCATCTGCAGAACACCGATGAAATGCGCCGGGTGGTGGTCGAGCAGATCCGCCACTTCGCGCCCCGCATGGTGATCCTTCCCTTTCCGGTGGGCCGGCATCCGGACCACGGGGTGGCCGCTGAACTGGGGCGGGCCGCCTGTTTCCTGGCCGGGCTCACGAAATACGACGCGCCGGGTTCGCCCCACCGACCGCACAAGATTCTCTATGCCCTGGCCTACCGGGAGGATCCCGTCAAGCCGACTTTCGTGGTGGACATCAGCGCCCAGTTCGAGCGCAAGATGGCGGCGATCCGCTGCTACGCCAGCCAGTTCGACGGGGCCAAGAACGCGGGGGAGATTTTTCCGACCGGGCAGGATCTCTATTCACTGGTGGAGACCCAGAACGCGCACTACGGGTCGCTGATCCGGACCCGTTTTGGAGAGCCGTTCTTCACCCAGGAAACGATGATGGTCGATGATGTAGTAGCGCTGGAGGTGCAGAGCATGTAGCCGTCCCGTCGCGGTGGTGGCCGCGCCAAGTGCGGAGCCTCTGATTCCTGAGTATCTTTTCCCTTCCATGTCTGCCGCCCCCGTTTACCTCGACTATGCCGCCACCACCCCGGTCCGGCCGGAGGTGCTGGAGGCGATGTTGCCTTACCTGACGGAGAAAACGTTTGGGAATCCGTCCAGCGCGCATCGCTTCGGTCGGGCTGCGCGGGCCGGCCTGGAGCAGGCGCGCAAGGAGGTCGCCGTGGCGGTGGAGGCCGAGCCCAACCAGGTCATCTTCACCTCCGGCGGGACCGAGGCCGACAACCTGGCGATCGTGGGCGCGGCCCTGGCCGCGCGGGACCGAGGCCGGCGGATGCGGGTGGCCGTCTCCGCCACCGAACACAAGGCGATTCTTGCCGCCGCGCACGCAGTCTGCCACTTGGGCGGCGAAGAGGAGATTCTCCCGGTGGATGAAGGCGGTCTGGTCCGCCTGGAGACGCTGGACGACGCGCTTGGACGCGAGCCCGCCGTGGTCTCCATCATGTGGGTCAACAACGAGACCGGCATCCGGCAACCGGTCGAGGAGATCGCGGCCCGATGTTGTGCCGCCGATACCCTC
>JBGPJS010000220.1:0-6672 GCA_041485505.1 Gemmatimonadota bacterium
ACGCGATCGACAGCGTGCGGTTGGCGGATATCGAGGCCGGGCGCTTCTGGATGCCGCGGCAGCCGGCCGCTCTCTACCAGGCCTTTGCCCCTCGGGACAGCGTGGACGTCGTGGCGGGTACCGTCAACTCTCCAGGCTATCTCTATGTGGTGTACCTGCCCTACGCGACCACCGCATCCACCGGGATCCGAGAGGAGCCGATCAACAATGGGCCCTGGATGATGTATCCGGGGAAACCGTGGGCCCATATCATGATCATGCCGGTCAAGCCGGAGAAGCCGGCCAAGTGAACCGCGGATGAATGCAGAACGACACCGCCGGCGGTCGGCACCGCGGCACCGGTCAAGTTTCGGCCACAGCCTGACGCGGGTGAAGCCGGAAGACACGGATTTCACGGATTGTCCCGCTGCCAGGTGAGTTCCTCCCGCAAAGCAAGAAAGAGTGCTCAGGCGTGGGGTGTTCGATCAAGGCATGGAGTCGATCTGGGTGATCCGCGCAAATCCGGGTTTTTCCGTGTTAGGCTGTTCGAGGAGCCCTCAGGGAATCCGTGGCCTCCGGAGACCAGATGGAAATCAAGCGCGCCACCATCGAGGACCTCGATCTCCTCGCCCCGCTTTTCGACGGCTACCGCCAATTCTATCACCAGGCGCCTGACTCGGCGGTCGCGCGACGCTTCCTCCGCGAGCGGCTGAGCCGGGGCGAATCGGTGATCTTCCTGGCCTTCGAGCGCGAAGGCGATCGAGAGATCGGCCTCGGCTTCACCCAGCTCTATCCCAGCTTCTCTTCGGTCTCGGCGTTTCCGATGCTGATCCTCTCCGATCTCTTCGTGGCTCCCGGGGCCCGGGGGAAGGGAGTCGGCCGCGCGCTGATGGACCGGGCCCGCGACCACGGGAGCGAAGCCGGGGCCCGGCAGATTTTCCTCCAGACCGCCCACGACAACACGCCGGCTCAAGCGCTCTACGAGTCCCTCGGTTATCAGCTCGATACGACCTACCGGGTGTATGAGCTCGATTTGTAGATGCCGGCTTCCCACAATGGGCTAAGGGCTATGAGCTATGGGCTATGAGCTATGAGCTATGGGCTATGGGCTATGGGCTATGGGCCAACGGCCAAAGGCTGACGGCCAATAGCTAACAGCTAACGGCTAGTGGCCAATGGCTAACGGTCAAACGAAGCACGATGCTGGCGGCTTCCGGGTCCCGGTCCTAGATTTGACTCCCCACTTTCCATAAACGACACGAGGACCGCCAGTTATGGCCGATCCGATCAAGAAACTCGTGGACCTCTACGGTGGCGCCGTGTCCCTGGTCTCCGGTGCCGTGAAGCTGAGCGATCCCACTCGGCTGCAGTCCGAAGCCACCGACCAGGTGGTATGGCAGGCGGTCTTCGGGAGTAACCAGGAAAAGGAAGCCGCCCGTTGGCTGTTGTGGGAGCTGGGCCAGCTGACCGGCGCCCGCCCCGCCTCGATCACCGGTATCTACCTGGCGCGAGGCCAGGGTGGGTGCCGCGGGTTCACCGTGCCGGCCATCAACGTCCGGGTCCTGGCGTATGACACCGCGCGCGCCGTTTTCCGGGCGGCGAAGAAACACCAGGGCGGCGCCATTCTTCTGGAGATCGCCCGTTCGGAAATCGCCTACACTGAGCAGCGGCCGGCCGAGTACGTCTCCGTCATGATCGCCGCGGCCCTGCGGGAGGGGTACACCCTTCCCCTGTTCATCCAGGGTGATCACTGCCAGGTCAACCACAAGAAGTACCAGGCCGATGCCAAGGGCGAGGTGGGCGAGGTCAAGAAACTGATCGCGGAGGAGATCGGCGCCGGCTTCTACAACATCGATGTGGATACCTCGACGCTGGTGGATCTCTCCAAGCCCACTCTCCTCGAGCAGCAGCGACTCAACTACGAGCATGCGGCCGAAATCACCGCCTTCATCCGGGAACGGGAGCCCGAAGGGGTTTCGGTCTCGGTCGGCGCCGAGATCGGCGAGGTCGGCATGAAGAACAGCACGGTCGAAGAGCTCCACGCCTTCATGACCGGCTACAACCAGGCGCTCAAGGCCCTGGGAGACTACCAAGGGATCAGCAAGATCTCGGTGCAGACCGGGACCAGCCACGGCGGCGTGGTGCTGCCCGACGGCAAGATCGCCGATGTCAAGCTCGATCTCGACGCCCTCGCGGCGCTGTCCCAGGCCGCACGGGAGCAGTACCAACTCTCGGGAGCGGTGCAACACGGTGCGAGTACCCTCCCCTCCAATGCCTTCGGCCACTTCCCCCGGATCGAGACCGCCGAGATTCACCTCGCGACCAATTTCCAGAGCCTGGTCTTTGATCATCCGAAATTGCCGGAGGAACTGCGGCAGCGGATCAAGGCATGGCTCAACGAGAATGCGCAGAGCGAACGGAAGCCGGGGGACACCGAGGAGCAGTTCTATTACAAGGCGCGGAAGAAGGCGATCGGGCCTTTCAAGAAGGAAATGTGGTCCTTGCCGGCCGCTGTCCGGGCCGCCATCGCCGGCGATCTGGAGAAGACCTTCAATTTTCTCTTCGAACAGCTCAAGGTGACCGGTACCGCCGAGCTGGTGAAACAATTCATCAAGGCGCCGTTCCAGCCTCACGCCACGCTCGAGAAGGCGCTGGTGACCGCGGTGGACGACGCCGAAGCGGGAGAATAGCGTGAGACGAGACGCCGAGGATCGCGAGGTAGTTTATGTCGAGCGGGAGAGCGGCAGCCTCAAGCCGTTGCTCCTGGGGATGGCCATCGGAGCAGGGCTCGCGCTGCTGTTTGCTCCGGAGAGCGGGGAGCAGACCCGCCGCAAGCTCCGGCGCCAGTTCCGGAAGTGGCGCGCGCTCACCGAGGAGACGGTGGGTGAGCTGAGCGAGCGGATCACTGACCGGTTCGGTCCGGACGACGAGGATGCCGATGAGCCGGTTCGTTCCGCGAAAGGCCGCAAGGTCGAGTCGGCGGCTCGCCCGTCCGGGTCGGACGCCCGCCCCAGTTCCGCCCGCGAAGAACTGGAGCGCCGCCTGGCCGAGGCCCGCGCCCGGCGTCGCGGGGGTGGGGCCGCCGTGCCGGCCCCGGACGATGAGGAGCCGCTCGCCTGAGCCCCTCGCCTGCGCTCGGGGCAGGCGCTTCTCCCGCTCCCGCCGATCCCCCCGTTCTCACCGCTTCCGCCGGGAGCTGGGTCCGTACCCTGCGGAATTTCGTGGCACGGACCCTCCTGTCCGCCGACCGGCACAACATCCTGTTTCTCGCGAGCGCCATCGCCTTCGATTCGCTGATGGCGGCGGTTCCCTTTCTCCTCCTGCTGCTGATCGGCCTGACTCACCTGGCCGAGCTCTCGGCGCACGCGTCGGACGTCGACCTCAACCACGTGTTCGAGCGCTTCCTCCCGGCCCACACCCTGGTGGGTGGGAAGGACCCCTTTGCGCCGGTTGAAGCGCTGCTCACCAGCATCGCGAAGAACCGAGCCCGACTCTCGTTCTACGCCACCGCGGTCTTTCTCTGGTTCAGCACCCGGCTCTTCGCCAGTCTCCGCACTTCGCTCAACCAGATCTTCGAGTGCGGCGGTCGGCCGAGTCATCGCCACTTCATCATTCACTTCCTCCGCAGCAAGCTTCGGGATATCGGGATGGTGTTCATCACCATCCTGCTCTTCGGGGCCAACACCTTTCTCTCCGCGGGCCTCGGCGTACTCAAGGCCCGGGCCGCCTCGGTGGCCACCATGCCGGGGCTGCATTTCTTCGTGACGTCGATCGGCCGATTTCTGACCGAGCTGCTGGCCTTCAGTTTCGTGCTCTCCCTCTTTTTGCTGGTCTATAAGTACGCTTCCCGCCGCCGGCTTCCCTGGCGCTCGGCGCTGGTGGCCGCGACCTTCACGGCGCTGGCGTTTGAGGTGGCCAAGCGGCTGTACGGACTCTACCTCCAGTACCTGGCCTCGATGCAGGCCTATTCGGGCAACGCGACGCTGGGGGCCTTCATCCTCTTCGTGGTGTGGCTCTACTACATGGCGGTGGTGTTTCTGTTCGGTGGGGCGATCGCCGACGTGAAGGAGAAGGGTTCATGCCCAACCCCCACCTGATCGGCCCCCTTCCCCGGAGTACGCCCCCGGAGTTGGCACTCTCGCCGGGCGAGCGGCGCGGGCTGCCGGACGACCTGCTGCGGGAGGCGTCCCACCGGCTGGGCATCATGTCGCTCCTGGCCGCGGTGCTTTGGGTGATCGGCGCCGTGGCGGATCATCTCGTCCTCTGGACGATGCGGCCCGGCGACCCGCGCTGGACTGTCCTCAACACTACCGATGCGATTTGCGGAATCACCGCGCTCGCCTCGCTGGCGCTGTACGGGTACACCCGCCGGTCGACCCGCGACCCCCGGTTCATGCTGGATCTCGGGCTCGGCTACATGGTGCTCATGGCGTTCGCGATCAGCCTGGTGATGCACTGGGAGCCGGTGCCGAGCGAATGGCCGGTCATGCCGCTCATGACCTGGGCCGGGGTCATGACCCTGATGTTCGCCGCGATCGTGCCGAGTACTCCGGGAAAGACCCTGGTGGCCAGCCTCATTGCTGTCTCCATGATGCCGCTGGCCATGCTGATTGCCCGGGCCAGGGGCGCCTGGCACTTCGGTCCCACCAGCAATGTGCTTCTGATGCACTACCCCGACTACGTCCTCGTCCTTGTCGCGGTGGTCATCTCCCACGTCGTGACCGGACTGGGCCAGCAGGTGGCCAAGGCGCGGGAGCTGGGGAGCTACCAGCTGGGCGAGTTGCTGGGACGTGGGGGCATGGGGGAGGTCTATAGGGCGACCCATCGGATGCTGGCGCGACCCTCGGCGATCAAGTTGATCCGGCCCGAAATGCTCGGGGCGGGGAAGGGTGAGGCGGCCGAGATGGCGGTCACCCGATTCCGCCGCGAGGCTGAGGCGGCAGCCAACCTGAGGTCGCCCCACACGGTCGAGCTCTATGACTTCGGAGTGACCGAAGACCAGACCCTCTACTTCGTGATGGAGCTGCTGGATGGAATGGATCTGGAGACCCTGGTGCGGACCAAGGGCCCGGTGCCCGCGGCCCGGGCGATCCACATCCTCCGCCAGGTCTGCGAATCATTGGAAGAAGCCCATGCTCGCGGTCTGGTGCACCGGGACATCAAGCCGGCGAATATTCACGCGGGGCGGCTCGGACTCCGCTACGATTTCGTCAAGGTACTCGACTTCGGTCTGGTCAAGTCGGTGGCGGGCGCGAGCAGCGGGCATTCACTGGAGACCGCGGCCGGACTGACGCCTGGAACCCCCGCCTACATGGCGCCGGAGATGGCGCTGGGCCGGACGGTCGATGGACGGGCGGATCTGTACGCGCTGGGATGTGTCGCCTACTACCTGCTCACCGGCCAGCTGGTCTTCGAGGCGACGACCACAATCCAGATGATCGCGAAGCACCTGCACGATGAACCGGTGCCGCCCTCGCGGCGCGCGGAGCTTCCGGTGCCGGCGGCGCTGGATCAGCTGGTGCTGGCCTGTCTCGCCAAGAAGCCGGAGGATCGGCCGGCGAGCGCCGCGGCGCTGGCCCGGTCCCTGGCGGCGATTCCGCTCGAGCCCTGGAGTGAGGAGCAGGCGATGGAGTGGTGGAGACTGAATCGGCCGGTCTAGGGGGACCCATGGCTGCCCGACGCTTCCCCCTCCCTCCCATCGCCCGGACGGTCACCCCGCTCGAATGGGGGATCGTGCTGGGCGGCTGGCTGCTGCTGACCCTGCTCTCCGTGGGACCGCTCAGCCGGGAGTTCGCGGCGCACGGCATCGCGTTTTCCACCCGGGACCTCACGATAGGTCAGCTGCTCGACTGGCTGATCTGGGTGCCGCTGGTCCCGTACATCTTCCGCGCATTGGACCGCTTTCCGCTGCGGTCGGGGGTGCGCCTCCGACACCTCGTCGCCTGGGTCATGGTGGGTGTCGCCTTCGGCGCGGTCCACGCCCTCATCGCCCTGCCGCTGATTCACCTGCTCGGGCATCTGCTTGAGGTGCCCGCGACTTTGCTTTCGGTGCCCGAACTCCGGCTGGGCCGGATGGTGCTGGATGACGCCCAGAACACCGAGATTGCGGGCCTTGCCTACCTGACCCTGCAGTGGCTGCACCGGCGTCGGGATGAGCGGGCTCACTACGGCCTGGGAAGCTACCAGCTGGGCGAGTTGCTGGGGCGAGGGGGCATGGGGGAGGTCTACCGGGCGACCCACCGCATGCTGGCCCGGCCGGTGGCGATCAAGCTGATCCGGCCCGAAATGATCGGCGGGGATGCCGAGGCGGCACAACTCGCGATCAAGCGCTTCCGGCGTGAGGCGGAGGTGGCGGCCAGCCTGCGATCGCCCCACACCGTCGAACTCTACGATTTCGGAGTGACCGGAGACCAAACCCTCTATTTCGTGATGGAGCTGCTGGACGGGATGGATCTGGAGTCGCTGGTACGGCAGAAGGGCCCGGTACCGGCGGCCCGGGCCATTCACATCCTCCGCCAGGTGTGCGAATCATTGGAAGAAGCCCATGCTCGCGGTCTGGTGCACCGGGATATCAAGCCCGCCAACATTCACGTGGGACGGCTTGGGCTCCGCGTCGATTTCGTCAAGATCCTGGACTTCGGCCTCGTGAAGTCGGTGGCGGAAGCGGGCAACGGGCATTCGCTGGCGACGGCC
>JBGPJS010000221.1:0-6653 GCA_041485505.1 Gemmatimonadota bacterium
CTCTGCGCCGACAAATATGAGGTGATGGGGCGGGAGGAAGTGACAATCTCGAACCCGGCGGTGAAATCCTCGAAGAAGAGCGCCATGGGCAGCATCTCCCGGTCAGGGGAACAGGGGGAGCCCCGGACCCGCCGGGCCTCTTGACAACCCCAATATGTCACTAATATTACGATCGTCGCAATAGAGTAATATTACACTCTACCAACGGTCGTCAGTCTGATGACAGCTCAAGCCACCCCCATCCTCCGCTCCCAGGACCTGGTCTTCACGCTGTACGGGGACTACCTCCTCGACCGGGAGGCCCCGGTCTGGGTCGGCAGCCTGATCATCCTGCTGGGCCGCCTGGGCATGTCCTCCCAGGCGGTCCGGACCGCTCTCTCCCGGATGACCCAAAAGGATGGCTCACCGTGGAGCGCCGGGGGATGCGGAGCTATTACGGTCTCACTCGGCGGGGTCACCTCCTCCTGGAAGAGGGGCGGCGCCGGATCTACCACCCCCCTCGGCATGAGCGGTGGGACGGGGCCTGGTTCCTCATCAGCTACTCCATTCCGGAGAACCGCCGACAACTCCGCGACCGGTTGCGGCTGAAACTGCTCTGGCTCGGCTGCGGCCCTGTCACCAACGGACTCTGGCTCTCACCGCACGACGTTCGATCCGAGGTTCGGGAAATCGCCCACTCTCTCCGCCTGCTGAGGCACCTGGAGGTGTTCCGGGCCGAACATCTGGGCTTCTCCGACACCGAGCGGTTGGTACGGCAATGCTGGGACTTGGAGACCCTCGATCGGCGCTATGGCTCGTTCATCGCGCGCTGGCGTCCCCAACTGGAGCGCTGTCGCCAAGGCCGGCTCCCGCGAGGGCGCGCCATCCGCCCGCCGTTGTCCGGCCTATCGCCCGAGGACTGCTTCGTCCGCCGATTCGAACTGACGCACCAGTACCGGGCCTTTCCGCTCGAGGATCCCTACCTCCCCGCCAGGTTGTTGCCCCGGGATTGGAAGGGCGATGAGGCCGCGAAACTATTCGAGCAGTATCACGCGGCCCTGGCCGATCCTGCCGACGGCTTTCTGCGGCAGGTCTGCGACGCCGGCGATGACGCCCGGGACGGGCCGACGGCACTCGCGGCCGGCGGCCGGGCGTAGCACCGGTCACCATACCACCGAGGATCTCTGCATGCGCGCCTTCGCTTCTCGACCCGCCCCCAGCCTCGGGCTCCAGGAGGTCTGTTACACCAAGGCCGGGCAGGTCGCCACGATCACCATCAATCGTCCCCAGAACTACAACGCCTACAGCACGGGGGCCCTCAAGGAACTGGCAACCGCCTTCCAGGACGCGAGCTTCGACGATCAGGTCGGGGTCATCGTGTTGACCGGCGCCGGGGACCGGGCCTTCTGTACCGGCGGGGACGTGAAGGAGTACGCGGAGAGCTACGTCACGACCCCGCGCGACTACTGGAAGTACATGGCGCTTTTCCGGGCCTACATCGAGAGCATCCTCAACACCGGCAAGCCGGTGGTGGCCCGACTCAACGGCATGGCGGTGGGTGGAGGAAACGAGAGCCAGTTGGCCTGCGACCTCACGGTCATGGCCCAGCACGCCTTCATCAAGCAGGTCGGCACTCACGTCGGGTCAGTGGCCTGCGGCGGCTCCACTCAGTGGCTTCCCATCACCGTCGGCGACAAGCGGGCGCGCGAGATCCTGTTGCTCAACGAGCCGATCCCCGCGCTCAAGGCGCAGGACTGGGGACTGGTCAACTGGGTGGTGCCGTCGGTCCGCCATGGCGAGGGGTGGATCGAGTCCGCCTCCGCCGACGAAATCCGCAAGGCCCAGCGCGGAGAAGACGGCTATCGAATCGACCTGAGCCAGCTCGACGCCTTCGTCGCCGACCTGGCCCGGCGCCTTCTCAACTCCTTCCCGGAATGCACCCGCTACACCAAACAACAGGTGAACTTCTGGAAGGACCTGGCCTGGCACTCGACGGTCCGGCATGCCCAGGACTGGCTGGCCCTGCACTACACCTGCTGGGAGCCGGTCGAAGGGATGCGGGCTTTCGTGGAGAAGCGGGAGGCACGCTTTGGGCTGCTGCGCGCCCGGGCCGCCGAGGGAGGTTCCTCCGAGACGCCGTGGGGCCCGCCGACTCGAGTCTGCGGCGGATGCGGCGCCAACAATCTTCCGGCCGAACATGGCTTCTGTGGCGCATGCGGACGACCGATCTCGTGATTCGTGCTTCGGTGGAGGACGGGCTGGCCCGCGTCGTCCTGGACCATCCGCCGCTCAACATCCTCACCCGGCAGGTCCTCGGTGATCTGCGCGAGGAACTCCGTCGGCTTGCCGGCCAACCCTCACTCCGGGTCCTGCTCCTTACCGCCCAGGGCCGGCACTTCTCCGCTGGGGCCGACGTCGGAGAGCACCTGCCTCCCCACTTCCGGCAGCTCATCCCCGAATTCCTCGACACCCTGACGATGCTGGACCAGTTCCCGTTGCCAGTCATCGCCGCGGTCCAGGGCCGCTGCCTGGGTGGCGGGTTCGAGCTGATCCTGGGCGCCGATCTGGTTATCGCCGCGGAGGGCGCGCTGTTCGGCCAGCCCGAGATCGCGCTGGGCGTGGTGCCGCCGGCGGCCGCGGCTCTTCTGCCCGGCCGGTGCCCCCGCGGCCTGGCCGCGGAGATCGTCTTCACCGGGGAGCCGATTTCCGCGGCCGAGGCGGAACGGGCCGGCCTGGTGCGGCGGGTGGTACCGGAAGCGGAGCTGGAGGCCACCACCCTCACGCTGGCGCGACGGATGACCCGCCACAGCGGCGCAGCGCTTCGGGAAGCCAAACGATCGCTGCGGGGCAGCCGGGCCGAGGAGGCGGCGGCACGGCTCGCCACGGCCGGCGCTGTCTATGTCGATTCGCTGATGGCGACGACGGACGCCGTTGAGGGTCTGCACGCCTTCCTCGAGAGGCGCCCACCGGTCTGGAGGCACCAATGAGTGCCGTCGCGGTGTTCCCGGAATGGCAGGGCAAGCCCCTGGAGGACATCCTCTATGAGTGCCGGGAGCTAGTGGAAGATGCCAGCTTCCCTACCGTGCGACGCTGGCGGGAAGCCGGCGGGAAAGTGGTGGGGCACTTCCAGGTCTACTTCCCCGAAGAGATCGCGCACGCCGCCGGGCTCCTCCCGTTCAAGGTTCGTGGCGCACCGGTTGAGCCGACCCAGGCGGATTCGCGCTTCGGTTCCTACCTCTGCTCGATCCTCAAGACCTCGCTGGAACTCGCGCTGAGCGGACGGGTCACCCTGGATATGTTCGTGACCCATCCCATCTGCGACGCGGCCCGCAATCTCGGGGCGGCGTGGGGGCGCAACTTCCCCTACCCCTGTCAGATCCTCTACCTCCCGCAGAACGCCAATTCGGCCCATGCCGCCCGATACCTCCATGGCGAATACGACCGGCTCCGGCGCGGACTGGAAGAGGTGGCCGGTCGCCGGATTTCCGATGAGGACCTGCGGCGATCGCTGAGGGTGTTCAACCAGAACCGCGCCCTCATCCGAGCCTTGTATCGCCTCAAGCGGGAAGCCCCTTGGCTGGTCTCGGCTGACGAGGCCTATGCCCTTGTGGCCACCGCCGGCCTGCTGCCGCGGGAGGAGCACAACGCGCTGCTGGGCGCGGTCCTCCCGCTCTTCAGCGACCGAACGGCGCGGCGGCAAGACAAGATCCGGGTAGTGCTGGAAGGCGGTTTCTGCGAACAGCCGCCCCTGGATCTGATCCGTGCCATCGGCCGCTCCTGCTACCTGGTGGACGACGATCTGCTGATCGGCCTCCGGTGGCTGGTGGAAGACGTGCCGGTCGAAGGTGATCCCCTGCTCAACCTGGCGGAGTCGTACCTCGAACGCTCCGCCCATAGTCCGGTCCAGCACGATCTCCGCAAACCCAAGGAGAAGATGTTCCTCGAGCGCATCGCCAAGGCCGAGGCGGACGCGGCGATCCTCCTGGCGGCCAAGATGTGCGAGCCCGGCCTCGAGGAACAGGTGGCGTACACCCGGGCGCTGGACCAGGCCGGCATCCCGTATTTCGTGAGTGAGTTCGAGGAGAACATGACCAGCTACGATCACCTTGAAATCCAGCTCCAGACCTTCGTCGAGAACCTGCTTTTCCGCTGAGGCCAGCCATGACCGCCGCCATCGATGAAGCGATCGTAGGCCGGGGCAACCGGGAGGGGGCCCGTCTCTTTCGCGAGTGGTACGACGGCCTGGGCAAGGCTGCCGCCGAGGGACGGGGCGCCGCCTACGTGTTCGTGATGGGCAGTCTCGCGGAGCTGCTCCGGGTCTTCGATTTCCCGATGGTGTTTCCGGAGATCAACTCGCTGCAGACCGCGGTGCGCCGGGTGGCCCACGAGTATCTGAACGAGGCGGAGGACTACGGGTACTCGCCGGACATCTGCGGCTATGTGAAGGCGGACGTGGCGACTCAGCTCAGACGGGGCGTCCTGCCGATGGGGACGATTCCCCGCCCCGCGCTGGCGCTCTCCACCAACGCCTGCAATACCTACATCAAGTGGGCCGAAATCTGGGAGCGGATGTACCACATCCCCACCTTCACGCTGGACGTGCCGGGGACCCGGGTGGCGGGGGGTCAGACCTGGCCTGGCGACCCCGACTTCGAAAATGACCGCGCCTACGTGCTGGCCCAGATCCGGGAGCTGATCGGGCTCTGCGAACGGGTGAGCGGCATTCGGTTCGATATCGACCGCCTGCGCGAGACCATGGGGCACGCCAACACGATGAGCCGGGGCTGGCAGCGGATTCTGGAGCTCAACCGGAGTCGTCCCTCAGTCTTCAACGCGCTTTCCGACGGAACCATCTACCTCGGCGTGGCCAACAGTCTCCGGGGCCACCCCGCCGGCGCGGCCTACTTCAACGACCTGGTCGAGGAGATGGAGTACAAGGCGACCCGGGGAATCGGAACCCTGACCCAGGAGCAGTACCGCCTCCTCTTCGTCGGGGTACCCTGCTATCCCATTTTCCGGCGCTTCAACGAGCTGTTCACCGACTCGGGTGGCAGCTTCGTGGCCTCGACCTATCTCTGGTTTGCTTCCGGCGGCTCCAACTTGGGATTCCAGTACGACCTGGCCCGCCCGCTCGAGAGCCTGGCCCACGGGGTCCTGGTCGGGGTGCGGGACGCGATGGACAGCATGTTCTATCAGACACCCATCCTGACGAACATGATCGACGACTTCCAGGCGGACGGGGTGGTCTACCACCCGATCAAGAGTTGCCGCACGGTCTCGACCGGACTGGCCGACAGCCGGCGGGCGTTGATGGCCGCGAGGGATATTGCGAGCCTCTTCATCGAGTCCGACATGATGGATCGCCGGGTGGTGTCGGAGGCGCAGCTCAAGAATCGGGTGGACGCCTTCTTCGAAGGCCTGGCGACGCGCCGACGGCAGTCGGCCGCGCGCCCGGCGTGACCTGAGTCGAGCGAGGCAGCCAATGGCCTATGCCGCGGGTGTGGACGTCGGGTCGACTCAGACCAAGGCGATCATCCTGGACGAGTCCAAGGCGATCGTGGGCCGGGCGCTGACCGCCACGGGCGCCAATGTCGTCCGCGCCGCCCAGAGCACCTTTCAGGAGGCGCTCCAAAGCGGCGACCTGCGGGAGGAAGAGGTCGAGTACGTGGTCGGTACCGGCTACGGCCGGTACAAGGTCACCTTCGGCAACACCCAGGTAACGGAAATCAGCTGCCACGGCCGTGGCGCGGTCCACCTGTTCCCCGGTACCCGGACCGTCATCGACATGGGCGGCCAGGACACCAAGGCCATCCGGGTTTCTGGCAATGGCGAGATCGTCGACTTCTGCATGAACGACAAGTGCGCGGCGGGGACCGGTCGCTTCCTGGGCGCCGCGGCGAGCGCGCTCGACATCCCCCTGCCCGAGCTGGGGCCCACGGCCCTCCGCGGCGAGCGCCCGGTGAAAATCAGCACCACCTGCACCGTCTTCGCGGAATCCGAGGTGCTCTCCTGGCTGGGCAAGGGGAAGAAGATCGAGGACATCCTGCTCGGCGTACATCAGTCCATCGCGGGACGATCGGCCGGCCTGCTGCGCCGGGTGGGCGTCGAGGAGCAGGTGACGTTCACGGGCGGCGTGGCCCGGAACCGCGCCATGATAGAGACCCTGAACCAACGCCTCGGTCTCGCGGTCAACGTGAGCGAGGAGTCCCACTTCATGGGCGCCATCGGCGCGGCGCTCTTCGCGCTGGACCGCATCCTGGCCAGTCGGGTCCCGGCGGCCGGCGCCGGCAGGGGGACTGCATGACCTATACCGCCGGCATCGACATCGGGTCGACCTATACCAAGGCGCTGGTACTGGGCCCCGACCTCCGGATCGTGGGTCGCGCGCTCGAGCCCACGGGATTCAAGCTCGCCGAGGCAGCCGCCGGTACGCTGGCACGCGCGATGGCCGAGGCGGGGGTCTCGCGGGATGAGGTGGGCTACGTCATTGCCACGGGATTTGGCCGTCACCAGGTCGCGATCAGCGATACCCAGGTCACCGACCTCACCGCGAGTGCCCGGGGCGCGTCGTTTCTTTTCCCGGGAACCCGGACTCTTCTCGACGTCGGCGGCCAGACGATGAAGGCCAGCCGGCTGGAGGCGGACGCGAGCGTGAAATCGTTCCGCCTCAATGA
>JBGPJS010000222.1:0-6600 GCA_041485505.1 Gemmatimonadota bacterium
CGCGACATCAAGCCCGAAAACGTCCTGCTCCATGACGGGCACGCCCTGGTGGCGGACTTCGGCATCGCCCTGGCCGCCAGCAAGGCCGGTGGCACCCGGATGACCGAGACCGGGATGTCGCTCGGCACCCCGCATTACATGAGCCCCGAGCAGGCGATGGGCGAGCGGGAGATCACCGCCCGCAGCGATGTGTACGCCCTCGGTGCCATGACCTACGAAATGCTGGTGGGTGAGCCGCCGTTCACCGGGCCCACCGCCCAGGCGATCGTGGCCAAGGTGCTCTCATCCCAACCGGTCCGGCCCACGGAGTCGCGGAAGACCATCCCGCCTCAGGTCGAAGACGCCATTCTCACCGCCTTGGAGAAGCTGCCGGCGGACCGGTTCGGCAGCGCGGCGGAGTTTGCGGCGGCGCTGGCAGGCGGTACGACGGGACGGCGGTACGACGGGACGGGTGCCCGCGGAGCGCCCACCGCCGTCCCGGCCTACCGCCGTCCCGCCCTGGTGTGGGGTGGAGTGGCGGCCGCCATCCTCGCCGCGGGATTCCTGGCCGGCCGGATATCCGGACCAGCCAAGGCACCTTCCCAGCCACCCTCACGCCTCGCGATCTTCGCCACCACGCTGGGCGGCTCGGGCAGCTCGGCGCTGGCCCGCCAGCTCGCGATCACCCCGGACGGCGACGCCATCGTCTTCGTCGGGCTGAGTCCGAACGGCAACAACGCGCTCTTCCTTCAGCGACTGGACGCCCTGGAGCCTTCGCTGATTCCAGGTACGACCGGCGTGGGGAGCCCGCAAGTTTCCCGGGACGGACGCTGGATCATCTCCTCCAACTTGAGTACGACCTTCCGGCTGCCGCTGGAAGGGGGCAGCCCGCGCCAGATGCCGGCGCCGGCGATGGCCACTTTTGGGGGGTGGAGCCCGGACGGATCGTTCTGGTTCACCGCGCCCAATGTCACCGGTATCTACCAGCTCAACGCTCGAGATTCGATGGCCGCCCCATTCCGAGAACGGACCCTGGGACTCCGGGTTCAGCAGGTGCTCGACGACGGTCGCACGGCGCTGGTGGTGCGAGCCCCCAGCGGCACCTCGAGCGGACCAGGCTCGCTCCTCGATCTGCGCAGCGGAGAGGTCACACCCCTCATCGAGGGCCCGGTGATCGAGCTGCGCTACGCCACCGGTGAGCTCCTCTCGGTCCTTCCGGACGGGTCGCTCGCCGCGGCGCCCTTCGATCAGGATCGCCACCGGGTCACGGGCTCGTCGGTGCAGATCGCCACCGGCGTCTCGCTCAGCGGAACCGGGATCGCCCAGTTCGCGGTCGCGAAGAACGGGACGGTGGCGTACATCCCGGAGTCTCCCAGGTCGCTCGTGTTCCTCGACCGCACCGGTGCCGCCCGCCAAGCCATCGAAGAGCGCCTCAACCTGCACGCGCCCCATTTCTCCCCGGACGGCCGCAGGCTTTCGCTCGATATCACTTCGGCGGACGGGCGAGACGTGTGGGTTCTGGCCCTGGACCAGGGGACGCTCTCACGCGCCACCTTCGACCGCGATGGCCATGACGCGACCTGGACTCCCGACGGCCGATTCCTCACCTACATCTCGTTCAAGAGCGGGGTGCTTGGGATCTACCGCACCAGGCCCGGCAGTGCCGCGCCCGCCGAGTCTCTCATTGCCTCGGCTCACCTATCCTACAGTGGGACCTGGTTACGGGACGGAAGCGCGCTCATCACCACGGGTACCGACCTCCGACCCCAATCGAACCTGGACATCGCTATGGTACGCAACGGCGGGCGGGGCCCGATTGAGCCGCTGGTCGCGAGCCCGTTCCAGGAGCAGTACCCGACTCCCTCCCCGGATGGCCACTGGCTGGCCTTTGTCTCCGATCAGTCGGGGCGACAGGAGGTCTACGTGCTGCCGCTCCACGGCGATGGGGAGCAAGTGCAGGTTTCGCAGGACGGTGGCAACGAGCCGATCTGGGCACCGGATGGCCAGGGGCTCTTCTACCGGAGCTCGAAAGAGGGCCAGGTGGAGTTGATGGAGGCGACCCTGCGGACCGCCCCCGGGTTCGCCGTAACCGGGCGGCGCCCGCTGTTCCCCATTTCCGAAATGGTGGGGACGGCGCCGCACGCGAACTACGACATTTCGCCGGACGGCCGCACCTTCGCGATGGTGCGCCGAAGCCCGGCAACCAGGATCATCGTGATCCAGAACCTGCCCGAGCTGGTGCGCCGCATCCGGGGTGCCAGCCCCGGTAGACCATGATCGGGCCAGCGCATGGCTGATTTCTCCCGCCTCGCCGCCGCCCTGGCCGACCGCTACCGCATCGAGCGCGAATTGGGCCAGGGCGGCATGGCCACCGTCTACCTGGCCCATGACCTCAAGCACGACCGCCAGGTGGCCGTCAAAGTCCTGAGGCCGGACCTCGCGGCCAGCCTGGGGAGCGACCGCTTCATCCGGGAAATCCAGGTCGCCGCCCGACTCCAGCATCCTCACATTCTGCCGCTCCACGACTCCGGCGAGGCCAGCGGCTTCCTCTACTATGTCATGCCGTATGTGGACGGGGAGTCCCTCAGGGAGCGCCTGGAGCGGGTCGGAGAATTGCCGGTGCCCGATACCCTCCGCATCCTGATGGAGGTGGTGGATGCGCTGGCGCACGCCCATGCCCACGGCGTGGTCCACCGTGACATCAAGCCCGATAATGTCATGCTCTCGGGGCGCCACGCCCTGGTGACCGACTTCGGTGTGGCCAAGGCGGTGAGCGAGGCAACCGGCCGCCAGCAGGTCACCACGGTCGGAGTGGCGTTAGGCACCCCCGCCTACATGGCGCCCGAGCAGGCGGCAGCCGACCCGCACCTGGATCATCGGGTCGACATCTACGCCGTCGGCGTGCTCGGCTACGAGCTCCTGACCGGCAAGCCCCCCTTCACGGGCCGGACCCCACAGGAGGTGCTCGCCGCCCACGTGACCCAGGCGCCGGAGGCCGTGGACCGCCATCGTCCCGGGTTGCCGCCGGCCCTCACCCAGGTGTTGATGAAGTGCCTGGCCAAGCGGCCGGCCGACCGGTGGCAGACGGCGGAAGAGCTCCTGCACCAACTCGAGCCCCTGACGACGCCCAGCACCGGGATGACGCCGACCGAGACCCGGCCATTTCCCGCCCTGCCGTGGCGGATCCGACGGGCACCGCTCGCTGCCGGCCTCGGCCTCGTGCTGTTGCTGCTGGGATTCGCTGGCTGGCGGCTATGGGGCCACCGGCCGGCGGGGCGCCACCCGGTGGAACGGATCGCCTTGCTCCCCCTCGCCGACGAAACGGGAGACTCCACCCAGATCCTGGCGGAAGGACTGACCCGGGAAATCATCTCCGCTCTCACCCGCGCCAGGGTGCGGATTACCGGGTATGCCTCGGTGGCCCGGTACGCCCGGCAGTCCACCCCATTGCCCCAGGTGGCGAGTGAGCTCAACGGGGTGGACGCTATCGCCGTGGGCTCTCTGGTTCGGGCCAACAACGGCGGAGCCCGCCTGGCCCTGGAACTGCTCGATCCGGCCACCGGCGACAACTTGTGGGCCGACAACTACGCGGTGGGACCCAGTGAGATTGCCGCACTGGCCAATCGCGTGGCGGGCGACCTGGTGGGCGCCATCAAAGGCCCGGTCACCGATGCGCAGGCGGCCGCCCTGGCGGCCAGGCCACGAGTCAACCCGGAGGCGTACAGCGAGTATCTGCTGGGCCGTCACTTCGCCGAGCGCTTCACGCCGACCGACGCCCGCCAGAGCATCGCCCATCTGGAACGGGCCGTGGCGCTCGACTCCAGTTTTGCGAATGCCTATGCCGCACTGGGCTACGTGTACGCATCGTCGGCCGGATGGTACCGCTGGTTCCCCGATTCAATCGCCTATCCGAGAGCACAGGCGTCCATTGACCGGGCATTCGCGCTCGACGGGCACCTCGGCCTGGCCTATCTCGCCCGGGCGGCGCTCCGGTGGTTCCGGGACTGGGACTGGGCCGCTGCCGAGGCGGATTTCCGCACCGCAATCGAACTGGAACCCAGCAGCTGGGCCTACGAGGTATACAGCAGCTTTCTGGACCGCATTGGCCGGCTGGGGGACGCGGTGGAGGCTGGAGCGAAGTCGGTGGCGTCCGATCCTTCATCCCCCGCGATGCGCTCCGACTTCGTGAACGTCCTGTGGTATGCCGGCCTCGTCGACAGCGCGAGTCGAGAGGCCCGGATCGTGGTCGCTCTCGATGCGGGGTATGCCGAGATTTATCGGAATATTGCCTGGATTTACCTGACCGAGGGGCTTCCCGACAGTGCCCTTGCCGCCCTGAGTCGTTACCAGGCGATGTCGGGCGTCCGCCGATCCGACATTCGGGGGTGGAGCTATGTCGTCCTGGGACGACGGGTCGAGGCCCAGCGTCTGGCAGATTCCCTGACGGGGGAACCTCGCTCAGAAAGCTTCGACCAGATTTTCGCCGCCGCCATCTACGGCCAGCTCGGCGAAAGGGATCGTGCGTTCACGTTGCTCAAGTCCGCGACTGCCAGGCGGGTTCACTTCCAGATGGCCAACCCGATCTGGGATCCAATCCGGGCAGATCCGCGATTCATGGCCATGATCCGGCAGTCCGGGCTCAATCCCAACCTGCAATTGCCTCCCGGTTCCACCCGATGAGTCTCACGGTGGCCGCGCTGGCCGCCGCCCTGGCCGACCGCTACCGCATTGAGCGGGAGCTGGGCCAGGGCGGCTACGCCACGGTGTACCTCGCGGAGGACCTGAAGCACCACCGCCAGGTTGCCATCAAGGTCCTGCGCCCGGAACTCGCCGCGGCATTGGGACCCGAACGCTTCCTGCGCGAGATCGAAACCACCGCGAACCTCCGCCATCCGAACATCCTGCCGCTGTTCGAAAGCGGGCAGGCGGGCGGGCAGGCGGGCAGGAAGTTCTTTTTTATGTGATGCCCTACGTGGAGGGTGAATCCCTACGCGACCGGCTGAGCCGCGAGAAGCAGCTCCCCATTAAGGATGCGGTGCGTATCGCGAGCGAGGTGGCATCGGCGCTCAGGGCTTCGACGAGAGTTGGAGGCCCTGGGACACCTACCACCGGCCGATCGCCTACCAGCGGCTCGGCGAAATCGCCGAGGCCCAGGGTCGCGGGGCCGACGCGAACACCTACTACTCGCGGCTGGTGAACCTGTGGCGCGATTGCGATCCAGCGCTGGTGCCGAGGCGGAACGAGATTCAGCAGAGTCGGGACGCCTTGCTGGCGTCCCAGAAATGAAGGGGCTAGCGACGACATCGGAGGTCGATTGACCGAGACGCGTGCGCACCTCGCATCGGCCTTGGCCGACGGCTACCGCCTGGAAAGCTTCTGGCCCTTCTCCCAGCGAAGCCGTATCTTGTCCCCCCATGCCAAGCCTGGCTGAACGGCTGCAGTCCGCGCTCGGTGATGCCTATCATGTAGAGAAGGAGCTTGGCGGCGGAGGAATGAGCCGGCTCTTCCTCGCCACCGAGGCCTCGCTGCACCGACAGGTGGTCATCAAGCTCCTCCCGCCAGAATTCACTTCCGAGGTCTCGGCCGCCCGGTTCAAGCAGGAAATCGAGGTCGCCGCCCACCTGCAGCACACCAACATCCTTCCGGTGCTCACCGCAGGCGCGAAAGACGACCTGCTCTACTACGTCATGCCCTTCGTCTCGGGCGAGTCGCTGCGCCACCGGCTCACGCGGGAAGGCAAACTTCCGGTAGCGGACGCGGTGCGGATGCTGGCGGAGATTGCGGACGCGCTGGCACACGCGCACGCGGAGGGCGTACTCCACCGGGACATCAAGCCGGAGAACATCCTGCTGCTGGGGAACCACGGCGTCCTGACCGATTTCGGAGTGGCCCGGGCCCTCGCTGAATCGCGGAGCGGGGAGCGGCTCACCGAGACCGGCATGGCCGTGGGGACGCCGGGATACATGAGCCCGGAACAGGCGGCGGGTGAGCGGCACATCGATGCGCGGGCGGATGTGTATGCGCTCGCCGTGGTGGGCTACGAGATGCTGACCGGCCAGACGCCTTTCTCCGGGGGCTCGGCGCAGGCCGTGATCGCCGCGCTCATGACGACCACCCCACGTCCACTCACCGACGTGCGGCCGGATGTCCCTGGCGCGGTGAGCGACGCCATCGCGCGGGCGCTGGCCAAGGATCCCAATGCGCGGCTCCGCACCGCCGCGGAGTTCAGAGACGCCCTGCAGTCGGCGCTGGGACCTGCCCCGCTCCCCGCCAAGCACAAACGTGCAGTGATCCTGGGCGGGGGCGCACTCATCCTGGCCGCGGCCGCGGCGGCGGCCCTGTGGCCCCGGTCAACGAAGATGCTGGTGGATCCATCGGCCTCCGTGCTAGCGGTGGCACCCTTCGGCCACGCCAGTGCGGATACTGCCCTCGACCGTCTGGGCCGCGACCTCGTGGTGACCCTCAGCACCAACCTGGATGGGGTCGGGAACATCCGCACCGTGGACGCCCTGACTGTCCTGGCCCAGGCGCCCCGAGGGGACGACGCCCTTTCCCTCGATCAAGGACGGGCCTTGGCGCACAAGCTGGGCGCGGCGAGCGTGCTCTACGGAACCCTGGTGC
>JBGPJS010000223.1:0-6562 GCA_041485505.1 Gemmatimonadota bacterium
AGGCCTCGTCCAGGGTGAACTCGACCAGCGTCGTGGGTTCGGTCGAGTAGTCCACGGCGGGGTCGACGGCGTAGGGGTGCCAGCGATACGAGAAGTACCGTTCCGGGTCGATACGCTCGACCAGCATCTCGACCACCACGTGCTCGTAGCCCGCGAAGGTGAGCCGGCCCCGGTTCGGCCTGCCCTCGATGAATGCGCCCTCGAGGTTTATCCGGAACCAGGTACCAAACTCCTCCGCGTTGGTGAGGGCGCGCCACACGCGCGAGCGTCCGGCCCGGAGCACCAACCGCCTTTCGATCCGATCGGTGCTGGTGGTGTCGTTGGGCGCCTGGGTTTTGACTGCCATGGGTTGGTCCTCCCGCAACTAGTGTAGAAAGGGGTGCCACATATGCAACACTTGCGTTGCGCATTATATCAGTCACTCGCTTTAAATGCAACCCTGATGTTGCGCTTTCTTCAAAAAAAGCCCCACAGCAGAACTCGCTGCAGGGCTTACTCTTCACTCGGTCCGGACGGCGGGATTGGAACCAGCGACCACCTGAACATCATGCCGCACAATAACTTAGCGTCGTACCACAAGCTGTTGAACCTAGGCGCTGTTTCTGTGCATCGGGGCTGAGGTTCGAGCTGGGTCTGAGGCTGGGTGCATTCAGTTCATGTCGCCGACCCGCAGGTCGATGGCCGTTGCGGTGGCAGATCAGGCGGCAATCGTACGCGCCTGACCTTGGGATGGGAGGACGAGTTGCCACCGCCCCTGGTTGCCGAGCATCTTACTGTCCATGCCAGCCCTCCGTCCTCTCGTCACCATCGTGTCGTTCGGATTGGTCGCTGTTTTCGGATCGTCGCGCACGGTCGCGCAGTCTGCCGCGCCGGCTGGCGAGACGGTGGGCGGCATCTCCTGTGACGCGCAGGAAGGACAGCGGATTCACATCCACCAGCATCTGGTGATACTCGACCACGGCAAGGCGGTCGACATCCCGCCCAACGTCGGCCAACCCAGCGGGAAGCGGTGCATCTATTGGCTGCACACCCATACGCCCGATGGTTTCATCCATGTCGAAGCACCGCAGGATCGATCGTTCACACTGGGTGACTTCTTCACGGTGTGGGGGCAGCCGTTGACTGGGACCACCGCCGCCTCCGGGCGCGTCGCGAAGGGCGAGTCCCTGAAGGTGTGGGTCAACGGCGAGCCGTTCGCAGGCGATCCGCGTTCGGTTCCGCTCACCGCGCACGCGGACATCGTGATTCAGGTCGGACTTCCCCACACTAAACCGACGCCGTTCACGGAGTGGGGTAGACTCTAGTGGTGTGAAGCATTATTGAGGTGCATCACTGGGTACCGTCGCCGAGGCTTCATCCCACGTTTCCGGATGTGCTGAACCGCAGAGGCGCAGAGACCGCAAAGCAATTCCAGAGTGACTTGGGTGGTTTCATCGATCGATCGCCGCGTGGTCCTCAGCGTCCCTTTGCGTCTCTGCGGTTCCCGTAAGTCGAGGAGCCCGGGATCGCATTCTCACCCCGATGCCCACCCGCTGCCTCGCACGCCGCGCCGCGATGCTTGCCGTCGTCGGCGCCGTGGCGTGCAACAACAGCGGTGGTGTCCCTACGATCACCGGCGACTGGGAGGTGTACTTAGCCAGCGGCTCGAACGAGCGCGCGGGCTTCGTGGGATGGCGGCGCATGGGGTTCGCCCACTTCGCCAACGCCGACTCAGGTCGACCTGGCTCGATCCGCCGGCGCACCGGCGAAGCGATCCTCGAGGTCACGCTAGTGTGATGCCGTCGCTGTCCCGCTGCCGCTTATGATGGGTCCAGACGCTCACCAATCGGCAACGAGACGGAAACCCTGGTCCCCTGGCCCGGCTCGCTGGAAATCTCCAGAGTGCCACCCGCACGCTGGGCGCGGTCCCGCATCCCGGCAACGCCCCAGTGCCCTCCGGAGGCCGCCGTCTCCATGGTGCCTGGAGCAATGCCCCTTCCGTCATCCACCACCTCCAAGGTCAAGAACCGGGGTCCGTACTCGAGCTTTACCTCCACCCTGCGCGGGGCCGCATGCTTCAGCGCATTGAGCACCGCCTCGCGGCCGATGCGGAGCGCCGTCGTCTCGACCGTGTGCGGCAGCCGGCTGCGATTTCCGCGTGCGTCGAACACCAGGGAGACGCCTGACCCGGCTAGGGCCGAACGGGCAGCACTCTCCAGCGCATCCGCCAGCTCCCGACCCTCCAGCTCTACGGCTCGCAAGTCCCAGATCATGTGCCGCGCGTCCCGCAGCGAAGTATCGGCCGTGGCCAGCACGTCGTTCAGGGCCGCGATGCCCGCTTCCGGCCGCTTACCCAGCACCCGCTGGATTCCCCGGAGCTGCAACGTGATGCCGGTGAATCCCTGCAGCAGGGTGTCGTGCAGCTCCTGGGCGATGCGGCTCCGCTCGGCCAGCGTGGATTCATACCGCACCGTGAGCGCCTGCTGCTCCCGCCGGTGCCGGGACCGCTGCACCGTCACCGCGAGCAGGGCCCCAACGGCGCCGATCAGCAGGACCACAACCGCGCGAAACCAGAGCGTCTGATACCAGGCCGGAAGCACCCGGAAACTCCAGGCCGCGCCGGTCTCATTCCAGACCCCGTCGTTGTTGCTGGCGATGACGCGAAACCGGTACGTCTTCGGCGGCAGGTCGGTGTACACGGCCTGCCGGCGAGTCCCCGCCTCGTGCCATGCGGTCTCCCGACCTTCGAGCAGGTAGCGGAACTGGTTCCGTTCCGGAATCGTGAGGCTGAGTGCGGTGTAGTCGATTTGGAGGTCATGGGCACCGGGAGCCAACGCCAGCCCGTCGTCGGGTGCCAGCTCCTTGCGGTCGATGGTGACGCGCTCAATCCGTACCGGCGGGGGCCGATCGTTCCCCGGAATGCGCCGAGGATCCACGTAGGCAAGTCCATTGTTGGTGACCACCCAGATGCGGCCGTCCGCCGTGTGGGCCATGATCGGCACGGGGTAAATGCCCGAGGGCTTTCCCGGCAAGCCGTCGGCCAGGTCGAAGGCCCGGTAGCGCGGGCGATACGCCGAGTCGGCAACGGCACGATTCAGCTCCGCGGCCGCGACCCGAAGGACGCCGGCATCGGTGGCGATCCACCAGTCACCGTTGTCGTCCTGGGCCATGCCAGAGACTGCTCGCATGGGCAGCGCTGTGCTGGAAACAGGGCGGAACCGATCGTTGTCGAGACGGCTCAGGCCGCCGTCCCCACCTACCCAGATATTGCCGGCTTTGTCGTCCCTGATCGTGAAGGGGAACCCGGGCGGAGTGCCATCCGCCGGACCGAAGACGCGCACGGTTCCACCCTCATAGAGCGACACTCGGTTGTATTGGCCGAGCCAGACACGACCCCGGCGATCGGTGTACAGTTGGACGCCGAATTTGTAGCCCGGTTGCGGTTGAGCGGAGAACTTCGTGAGTACTCCATGGGCCAGCCGATAGAGGCCGCTATCCGGCTGGAAGAGCCAGTGACCGCCGTCGTGGTCGATCGTGAAGGCAGCCAGTGGAAGAACGCTCCCTGGAAGCCGCACCGGCTCGAAGGCCGCCCCCTTATAGCGAAAGTGAGTGGTCCCGACGATCCACAGGACGCCGGCCTCGTCCTCAGTCAAGCCGAAGAGGGACGGCTCCCCCGTCAGGCTCCACTCCGTTCGGCCTCGTGCAGTGATGCGAAGCAGCTCTGCAGAATTCCGCGCCGAGGTCCACAGAGCGCCGTCGCTCGTGGCCACAACAAAGCGGGCAAAGTCGGGGTGCGGCACGGACACGGGCGTGAAGGCACCTTCCCGGAACCGGTCGAGACCTCGGGCGGTGACAAACCAGATATTGCCTTCCCGGTCCTCCAACCCCGAAATGACATAGTCCCCCGACAGCCCATCATGGGTGGTGAACGCTTCGGCTTCGGGCCCGAATTCGGCGACCCGATGACCCGCGATCCGCTCGGGGTCTGCGATCCGGCGCAGACCATCGCCGGCGGACCCGACCCAGAGCGTTCCCTTGCGGTCGAAAAGCACCGAGGTGGCGCCGACCTGCACTTCCGTCGTCGGAGATCTCTCCCCCGATCGCCTGACCGGGTGCGCTGATCGGCCGATGTCCGCGACCCAGATGGTGCCGTCGGGCGCTTCCCCAAACGCCGACGCCCGCTCTCCCGGATCGACAAACCGACGCTGCCCGGCGGGGAGGTAAACCACCCGGTCTTCCGTGAGGACCCAGAGGGTGCCGGATCGGTCAAAGTAGAGCAGCCGGGCCTCGGTGTCCGGAAAGTTCCACGCGCGGCTGACATCCTCCCAGATCTCGTGCCGGAAGCGAGCCAGCCCTTTCGTGGTTCCGGCGATGATGCTGCCATCGCTCGCCTCAGCTACACCCTGAGTGAAAGGGAGGCCTTGCCCCTCGCCGAACGTGGTCGCACGGCCATTGCGGAGGCGGCTTACGGCACCGGACGCCCATCCGATCCACAGGCTGCCGTCGTGGGCCGCCAGCAGGCTGCTGATCCGGCCCGCCGGCAGCGAGTCGCCTCCCCGCACCTCGAAACGGGTGAACCGGATACCGTCGAATCGGAACAGACCCAGCCTGGTTCCCAACCACAGGTACCCGTCCCTGGTCTGCGCGAGGGCTCGGATATCGGCGGGCGCGCCATCCCTGGCAGTCCAGGACGTGTGGACGTACTGGGCGATCGCCAGGGATGGGAGAGAGTCCTGGAACTTCTCCTGCCCAGGCAGGCGGACGGGCGCAGCCGCCAGACCGGCCAGCAGCACGACGGCTCCCATCACCCTGGGTCGGAGTCGGCAAATCATGGCGAGAATGTACCCTAACTCTTCCGAGGTATGCGAAATTGGGGGCGGGCCGATATCGTTATCCGCATGAACCGGCCCAGCTCTTCGCCCATCAGGATCCTCACCGCCGACGACCATCCGCTGATCCGGGCCGGCCTGGTGACGTTCCTCGCCACCGAACCCGAGCTGCAGGTCGTGGCTGAGGCGGAAAATGGCGAGGACGCGCTCGAGAAGTATCGTGGCCTTCGCCCCGACGTCGTCCTCATGGATCTGAGCATGCCGGTCATGGACGGCGTTGCCGCGACCCGTGCCATCCTCGATGAGTTTCCCGATGCCAGGGTCATCGTCCTGACCACCTACCAGGGGGACGAGGACATTCATCGCGCGCTCGACGCGGGGGCGATGGGATATCTGGTGAAGGACATGATGGCGGCCGACATCCTGAACGTGATCCGCACGGTCCACGGTGGCCGGCGAGGAATCCCGCCCGCCGTTGCCGCGAAGCTTGCCGAGCATACACCACGTATCCCGCTGACTCCCCGCGAAACGGAGGTGCTCCTCCTGGTCGCGAAGGGGCTTACCAACGCCGATATCGCCGGCCGGATCGGGCGGACCGAAGAAACCGTCAAGGTTCACGTCAAGAATATTCTCCAGAAACTCGACGCCCGAGACCGCACCGAAGCCGTGACCTCGGCCTTGCGGCGCGGCTTTATCCGCCTCGACTAGGCCGCCTACCCCGAACGGGGTATCCAAAGACTCCTCGCCTGAGGGACGCCACAACCGGTCTACGCTGGTAATGTGACCTGCGACGGCTTGTGACCGCATTCTCCCTCAGTTCTCTGGAAAGGAGTCCCTCAATGGCAACGCGATCCTTCAACAGTGAGAAGACCACGTCCACCGATACCCTGCTGTACCGCGGGCCCCGGACCGACAGCTACCTGAAGGCGGCCAGCGACACCGCCATCCGGCCCTTCCGCATCAGCATTCCGGACGCGGCCCTGGTGGACCTGCGCCGGCGGATCGCCGCCACCCAGTTCCCCGACAAGGAGACCGTCAACGACCAGTCGCAAGGCGTACAGCTCGGGACGGTTCGGGCACTCGCCAGCTACTGGGAGAAGGAGTACGACTGGCGCCGGGTGGAGTCGCAGCTGAACGCGCTGCCCCAGTTCATGACCACGATCGACGGGCTGGATATTCATTTCATTCACGTTCGCTCGAAGCATCCCACCGCGCTGCCGATCATCATCACCCACGGCTGGCCCGGATCGATCGTCGAGCAGCTGAAGCTGGTCGGCCCGCTCACGGATCCCACGGCGTTCGGAGGCCGGGCCGAGGACGCCTTTGATGTCGTGATCCCCTCGATGCCGGGGTACGGGTTCTCCGGCAAGCCGGAGGCCACTGGTTGGGGCCCCGACCACATCGCGCGGGCCTGGATCGCCCTGATGAAGCGGCTGGGCTACACCCGCTTCGTGGCGCAGGGCGGCGACTGGGGGGCGGTGGTCGGGGACATGATGGGCTTGCAGGGCGCCCCGGAGTTGCTGGGCATTCACACCAACATGCCCGGCATCTTTCCAGCCGACATTGACGGGGCGGCCTTTTCAGGGGCGCCCGCGCCATCGGGTCTCTCGGACGAGGAGAAGGTCGCTTACGCGCGTCTGCAGTTCGTCTATCAAAAGGGAATCGGCTACGGGTACCAGATGGGGCTCCGGCCGCAGACCTTATACGGCATCGCGGACTCACCAGTCGGCCTGGCGGCGTATTTCCTCGATCAC
>JBGPJS010000224.1:0-6526 GCA_041485505.1 Gemmatimonadota bacterium
CCCACAATCCCTTGACTCTGCTTGCCCCGCCCCGGAGATTCGGCTCACTCTCCCAAGGCGCGTTGATTCATGGCACCATCTCGCATGGTCCGGGTTGCCGCGGTCCAGGCGGCACCTGACTTTCTCAATCTCAGCGGAACTCTCGACCGGCTCGAGAGCTGGACCGAGCGGGCGGCCCAGGAGGGCGCCCGGGTAATCGCCTTTCCGGAGACCTGGATTCCCGGCTATCCCGCCTGGCTCGACAGCTCACCGGAGGCCGCACTCTGGGGACACGCCGGGGCGAAAGACCTCTTCCTCCGCCTGATGGAGAACGGCGTCAAGGTGCCCGGCCCTGCGGTGGACCGGATCGCGAAGCTGGCGAAGGCCCACCGGGCGACGCTGGTGGTTGGGGTCCACGAGCCGTCCGGTCGCACGCTCTACAACAGCGTCCTTACCTTCGGTGCCGACGGTACCCTGCTCAACCGTCATCGCAAGCTGGTGCCCACCTACAGTGAGCGGCTGGTCTGGGGACAGGGGGACGGGCGGGGCCTCAAGGTGGTGGCCACTGATGCCGGCCGCGTCGGAGGGCTGGTCTGCTGGGAGCACTGGATGCCGCCGGCTCGACAAGTCCTGCACGACGCCGGCGAGGAAATCCACGTCGCCCTCTGGCCCGGGTTGCAGGAGATGCACCAGGTGGCCTCCCGCCACTACGCCTTCGAGGGACGCTGCTTCGTGATCGCGGCGGCCAGCATCCTCCGGGTCAAGGACATCCCCGGCGAGCTCCCGCTGGCCGCGAAGTACCAGACGGCGCCCGAGGACCTCCTCATCAAGGGCGGCAGCGCCATCATTGCGCCGAATGGACGCTACCTTGCCGGACCCGTGTTCGACCAGGAGACCGTGGTAGTAGCCGATTGCGACCTGAGTGAGATCACCAAGGAATCCATGACCCTCGATGTGAGCGGACACTATTCTCGCCCGGACCTCTTTGAACTAAAGCTTAGGTCCAGTTCCTAGTTCCGAGTTCCCGAGTTCCGAGTTCTTGGTTGCCACTCCTGGTATCCCCCCGGAGACTGACCGGAACTGAGAACTCGGCCCTCAGAACTCAGAACCCGCAACTCGGAACTCGGAACTCGGAACTCGGAACTCGGAACTCGGAACTTCCGGAAGGAATCCCACCAATGAACCGGGAGCCGTTGAGGTCCGTCGACGCCGCCGAGCGGGCCCAGTTTCTCAAGGCCTGGGTGTTTTTTGGTATCCCCGCCTTCGTCATCCTCACGGCCATAGAGCTCAAATTCCTGCTGGCGGACCACACCATCCGCCTCTGGGCCTTCCTGGTTCTGCTCGTCGTCAACGGTTTGATCACCTATATCGGAGCGCGCCTGATCGTCGGCCTGAGCGATCGCGGAGGCCAGGTCTTCTCCCGGATGGTGCTCGCCACCGACGGCATGCCCCACGGCCCGGTGTTTTCGTCGCAGGAATCACTGATCGCGCGGGGGTTCTACCAGGAGGCGAAAGAGCAGTATCTCTCCCATATCGCGACCCAGCCGGCAGACGCCGAAGCGCGGATCCGACTTGCCGACCTCTACCGGGACCATTTCGCCGATCCCGAGGCCGCCGAGCAAAGTTATCTCGAGGCCCGGCGGCTGGCGCTCACGCCCCGCCAGAAAAACACCATCGCCAATTCGCTGATCGAGCTTTATCGGAAGACCGGGCGACGGGATCGGATGAAAGTGGAGTTGGCCCGATTCGCCGAGCACCACCGGGGGACGCGGCCCGGGCGGGAAGCCGAAAGACTGCTGAGGGAAATGAAGGAAGAGGATTCAGGACTCGGGAGTCGGGAGTGAGGGGGAGGATTCCGGACTCGGGATTCAGGATTCAACAGATCCTGGATCCGGAATCCCGACTCCTGAATCCCGCTTCAACGTAAGAATCGGCAACTCCGGCGGGCAGAACAGCCGGGCCCGCACCGCGCTGGTTCCGATCCCCCGGGAGACATAGAGCGGCCCCACCGTGTCGCGGTACCAACCCGCCACGAATCGGCCGCTGGCCTTCGGGGTTAGGGCCGGAAGTGGCGGGATCCGGATCTGACCGCCATGGGTATGGCCGGAAAGGATCAGGTGGGTCGGTGGTGTGGACTCCCGCTTGAGTTGGTCCACGTATCCCGGGGCGTGCACCATGATGATGTTCACATCACCCAGCGTGGCCCCTTGGAGCGCCGTCGGGAGACTGGGGAAACCGGCGCGGGGATCGTCCAGGCCGATGATAGTGATGGATGCGTTGCCGACCCGTACTGTCCGGTTGGCGTTGATGAGGAGTTCTGCCCCCGCCCGGTGGTAGGCCGACTCCGCCATGCCGGGACTGATGTGCGCCCAATGCTCCCAGTTCCCCAGGGTGGCGATGGTGGCCAGGCGGCCCTGGGCCTCCCTGGCGTAGCTGGTCAGGTCGTCCAGCAAATCGACCGATTCGATGATATCGCCGGTCATCAGCACCAGGTCGGGGCGCTCCTCAGCCAGCGATTCGAGGCTGATGCGGGCCGGCACGTGGATCCCGCCGTGGAGGTGCACGTCGGTCACCTGGGCAATGCGAAGGCCTTCGAGATCGGCGGGGAGCCCCGGAATCGGCAGATCGTATCGGGTGACCTCGAGGCGGCGAGGCTCGAAGCGGAAACCGTCCAGCGCCAGCGCGCCGCCGAGGGCGGCTGCGGTACCGGCGATGAAGCGGCGGCGGCTGAGGGTCATTCCAAGGGTAAAATAGCATGGATCTGCATCATTTCGCTTCGGGCGAATGATTCCGTCGCAGCGTGCTTCGATTGGCTGGCGAGCTTACCCCCGCTCCGAGTTCCCCGCGAACTCCCTGGTGGCTCGGAGCTTTGCACCCAGCAAAGCACACGGGTGAGCCACGTCGATCTCCCAGTGTATCGCTGGCCTGCCGTTTGCCCCTCCGGAGGCGTGCCCCCAGTGGTTTGCTCCGCTGCAGGCGGCTTCCTCATCTCTCCTTCACTCACGATTCACCCTTGCAGCGGTCTCTTCAGCAATGAAAAAACCAGTTACCCACAACGGCTAGACCGAGACCGCCGACGATGCCCGGACCCTACCTCAGCCCGCTGGAAGTGCGCCGGATCGCCGCCCGCTGCGAGAAACGCCAGGCCGCCGAGGTCGGTGCTTGGCGGGAGGCGATCCGGTGGGGATTGGAGGAGGCCGGCTGGGCCTCCGCCTTCGCGACCGCTCAGGAGAAGGTCTCGTCCAGGGAGGCCACGGAGCTCCCATTGGCCTCACCGGGAAGGCAGGATACTCCCTCGTCCTCCTTGCTGCTCCTTGACCTCTCGCGAGAGCGGCCGGAAGTAGCCCATCATTGCCACGAGTGAGTTCGCGCCGGTCGCCTTCCGTCCCCGCCCCTAGCGCGTTGCTCTTGGGGACCTATCCTTAGGGCGGTCCCCAGCGGAATCCGGAATCTTGGCGGAGTTCTTCGATCGGCTCCAGTCGGCTCTCGGCACGGCCTACCGCCTTGAGCGGGAGCTCGGAGGGGGCGGCATGAGCCGCGTCTTCGTGGCCGAGGAGAGCGCACTGGGCCGGAAGGTCGTGATCAAGGTCCTCCCTCCCGAGCTCGGCGTCGGCCTCAACATCGATCGCTTCCGCCGCGAAATTCAACTCGCCGCGTCCCTGCACCACCCCAACATCGTACCACTCTTCGCGGCCGGCGAGGCCGATGGCTTGTTGTACTACACCATGCCGCTCATCGAGGGCGAGTCCCTGCGAGCCAAGTTGGCAAAGGAGGGTGAGCTCCCGATCGGCGAGGCGATCCGGCTGCTCCGCGACGTGGTGGACGCCCTGGCCTGCGCCCACGAACACGGCGTGGTGCACCGCGACATCAAGCCGGACAATGTGCTGGTCTCCCGCCACCACGCGATGGTCACCGACTTCGGGGTGGCCAAGGCGCTGAGCGAGGCCACTGGTGCCACCTCCCTCACCTCTACCGGCCTGGCTCTCGGAACTCCGGCCTACATGGCGCCGGAACAGGCGGCGGCGGACCCTCATACCGACCATCGGGCGGACCTCTACGCCCTGGGTGTCCTCGCCTACGAAATGCTCGCCGGCCGACCGCCCTTCACCGGCAACTCGCCGCAGGCGGTCCTCGCCGCCCAGGTGACCCAGGCGCCCATGCCGGTCACCCAGTCTCGCGCCAGTGTCCCCCCGGCCCTCGAGGCGCTGGTAATGCGGTGCCTGGAGAAAAAGCCGGCCGACCGCTGGCAGAGCGCGGACGAGTTGTTGCAGCGGCTCGACTCGATGGCGACGCCGAGCGGGGGGACGATACCGACCACCGCGGTGGGCGGAATTGGCTCGTCGCGGTCGAGCCTCTCCGCTACGGGCTCCTTGGCCGCACCATCCTCCCCCTCGGTCTCGGCCAGGCCACGCCGCTGGGAGCGGAGCGGCTACCTCACCCTGGGGATCGCGCTCGCACTGGCCGCGGCCTGGGGTATCATGCGTTCCCGGGCTCCCGGCGCTGCCGCCCCGGTCGCCGCGGCGCGGCGGGTCGTCGTCCTGCCCTTCGAGAACCAGGGCGATACCAGTCGCCAGTACTTCGCGAACGGCGTCACCGATGCGATCACCACCCAGCTCACCGGAATCGCCGGCCTGAGCGTGATCCCCCGCAGTACCGCGGCCCGTTATCGAGGAACCCAGAAGAGCCTGGCCGACATCGGCCGCGAACTCGGGGTGGGCTACATCCTCGAAGGCACGGTACAGTGGCAGGACGCGCCCGGGATGGCTCAACAGGTCCGAGTGAGCCCTGAACTGATTCGAGTCTCCGACACCACCAGCGTCTGGGCCCACGGCTACGATGCGGTGACCACCAGCGTCTTCCAGGTCTATTCCGATGTGGCGGAACAGGTGTCCCGATCCCTCGAGGTGGCGCTGAACGATCCGGAGCGCCGCGCCCTGGCTGTGCGACCCACCGCCAACCCGGAGGCTTACGATCTGTACCTGCGGGCGACCGACTATCTGAACCGGGGGATCTCCGCGGAGAACTTCCGAATTGCCCTGCCAATGTTGGAGCGGGCGGTCGCGCTCGATTCCGACTTCGCGCAGGCCTGGGCCCGGCTGTCGGGGGCCCTGGCCCTGTCTCATTGGCTCTACATCGACCACACCGACGAGGCGTTATCCCGGGCCCGCTTCTCCGCCGAGCGGGCGCTCGCGCTCGCCCCGAGTCTGCCCGAGGCCCACGAAGCCATGGGGGGCTTCTACTACTGGGGAAAGCGGGACTACCCTCACGCCCTGGCCGAGCTGGCCATCGCCCAGCGCAGTCAGCCCAACAATGTCGAGCTATTGGCCAAGGTGGGATACGTCGAACGACGCCAGGGTCGGATGGAAGAAGCTGCGGCCAATTTTCAAAAGGAGATCGCCCTCGACCCCGGGTCCCCGCGAGGGTATTTCGACCTGGGGGAGACTCTCTCGCTACTGCGGAGGTACGGCGAGGGGATCCAGATGCTTCAACGCGGGATCGCGGCCGCTCCGGATGAGCCGGACTCCTACTCTATGTTGGTCCACGCTGAACTGCTCCAGAATGGAGACGCCGAACGAGCCAGAGGCACGGTGCGGCAAGCCCTGACTCACATGCGGCCGGCCCGACTGACCGGCGGCTTCCTTCCACCCCTGTGGATCATCGCTCCCGACGACACCCTCCGTCGCGCCTTCCTCGCCCTGACCCAAGGTGAGATCGGCAGCGACACCGCCGGGTATTACTTCCTCCGGGCGGAACTCCACCGACTCGCGGGGGAGGAACCGGCCGGCCGCGCACTCTACGACTCGGCCCGCGCTGTCCTGGAGCGCCGGGTCGGTCAACTGCCGGACGACTACGGCTTCCACGTCAAGTTGGGGCTGGCCTACGCCCGCCTGGGTCGCGCGCCCGACGCCGCCCGCGAAGGGAAGCGGGCGGTCGAGTTGCTGCCGCCCTCCCGGGACGCCTATTTCGGGGTGGACAACCTCGTCTACCTCGCGACGATCTACGCCGCCGCCGGCCGCACCGAAGAGGCCGTCGAACAACTTCAGACCGCCCTCGCGCTACCGGGTTACATCTCGATCGCTCTGCTCCGCGTCGCACCGGAGTGGGACCCTATCCGATCCGATCCGGCGTTCCAGCGGTTGCTGGCACGGCCCTAGCGGCCTCCCCACCGCGGCCTATCCTTCAGGGATCCTTCAAAGGCCCCTTCGGGAGGCCGCTCTGACCGACCTGTGGTCCCAACTGCATGCGCAATTCTCCCCGACCTATGAGATCGAGCGCGAGCTCGGCCGGGGCGGCATGGCTACGGTCTACCTTGCCCGGGACGCGAAGCACCATCGTCAGGTCGCCATCAAGGTGCTACGCCCCGAGCTTGCCGCGGTGATCGGGCCGGAGCGCTTCGAGCGCGAGGTCGCCACTCTCGCCCGGCTCACCCACCCTCACATCCTTCCGCTCCACGACTCGGGGGTCGCCGAAGTCGACGGCCGGTCCCTTCCCTATTACATCATGCCCTTCGTGGAAGGGGAATCCCTGCGGGATCGGCTGAACCGGG
>JBGPJS010000225.1:0-6522 GCA_041485505.1 Gemmatimonadota bacterium
CACCATGGACCCTGAAAAACGGACCATCCTCCGGGTGACGCTGGAAGACGCGGTCGAGGCGTCCAATCTGTTCGAGCAGCTCATGGGAGACGAGGTGGAGCCCCGCCGGCTGTTCATCGAGCACAACGCCAAGTACGTGAACAACCTGGACGTGTAGTCATTGCGAGGGGCCGGCTGGCCTCCTCGTGTCATTGCGAGGGCCGTCTCGACGGCCCCGAAGCAATCTAGGGCACGACCCCCGGCGTCTTCTGGGTTCGAATGAAGTCTGCAAAACCAGTCCGCGTGTGCTGCAGCACCTTGACCCCTCCCGGCAGGGTGGTCGCCACCTTGCGGGACAGGGAAAACTCGCCCTCGAGGTTTTCGTCGGTTCCCCTGGCACGTGAGCCGGCCCGGTCGAAGGCGGCGTTCACGACCCGAGGGCATTCCGGGTAGGCGTTTCCGGTGTAGTTGGACCGCGCCCACATCACATCCAGCACCCTGTCCTTCGGGATGCGGGCATATTCGGACTCGCCTGACGTCGTGGGGTGACGAACCAGGCTCGGGACGTCCAGGGGAAGCGACATCACCACTACCTGGTCCAGTCCGAAGAAATTGAGCCCGTGCTCTCGCTTGACGATTCCGATGTCCTCCACATTGATCGCGGCCGGATTGTCGACGTCGACGTATCCGAAGAATTCGTATTCGGCGTGGGACAGGTCGAGGCCGCCAGGGATAACCTGACTGTGGTCGATGGCGTCGGTCGCCACGACGACGGTGTGGCCTGGGAGCACCGGGTGCTCTCGGCCGGTGCCGGGGAAACGAGCGAAAATCCTGGTCCAAACCCCGAGGGGATCGTCGTTGAAGTCGCTGTGGGAAACGCAGGTGAAATTGGGATAGTCGTTGCCGAGGTTGTATCCCTCCGCGAGGACGACACCATCCAGATAGACCGTCGTGTCGGCGTTGTTGTAGAGTTCGAGAAACCCACCGAAATCGTACGAACCGATACCTGGAACAATCTGGAAGTTGAACGCCCACTCGCTGATCACCAATGACCGGCGCCGGCTAGCCGGAACGGACAGCGTCTGGGAACTCGCCCCAGACGCGACTGTGAGTTTTTCGCGCGCCGCCCAGCCGTCGACGCCTTCACCTACTGGGACTCGAGTAAGCTCGGTTGCGTTCAGCCAGCGCCGGATCTCGACGATATAGTCCTTAGCCGGAATGGCGCCGAAGTTCGCCTCGCCGGCCGCCGTGCTGGTCATCGTTCGGGTCGGCGCGCTTGAGTCCGTGGGGGTAAGCGTCACTTCCGCCGTGGGAATACCTGAACTCCAGCCGAGGGCGGCGGCGACGGCTGCGTCATCGGTGTGAGGAACCAGGAGAAGCTTGAAGCCGGTGGGGGGCGGAGGCGGCGGGTTCACAATCGTCGTTCCGCCCCCACCGCAGGCGGACAGAACCAACGCAACTGCAACCAAACGGAAGGAGGGACGCATTTCGTGCCGCTCCGAGGGGCCTCTGAATCTACCTCAGTGTGATGCCCCCTGCAAAACTCGCTGCGCTACGGTTCCCACCGGGTGTGAATGCCGAGAGCGGCACCGATTCTGAAGACGAGAGTCGCTCGCCCCGGCCGGTCAACCAGAGTACCGCGTTCTTCCCTCCCCTATACTGGATCAGGAACGAGAACGCTGTCGGTGTCGCCCTGGACGCGTACAGATCCAGCTCGGGCGCGACGTAATAGCGATACACCGGGCCGGCCGCCGCCGGATCGGGGATGGTGCTCGTGGGCCCATACGGCGCGAGGGCGGCGCCCATGGAAACCAGCAACCGAGACCCGATTGTTCTGCCGATATCGAATCCCACCGATGGCGTATTGGCGGAGATACTCGATCCCAAGTGCACCATCAAGTCCTGCCGCTTCCGGCTCTCGTGAGTCCACCCCACGGTCAGCGAGCCGGTCCAGCCCTGATCGAGGGGAAGAAGTCGGAGCTCCATCTCGGTGGCGAAGGCGCTTTCATGGGCGGTGAAGATGATGCCTGCCGTGTCCAGGGCCAGATCCCCGGTGCCCGACAGAGACGCGGCGTTCGCATGCATGGTGAGAAGCCAACGCGGGGTCAGGGATCGCTGAATGGCCGCCCGTGCCCGCCATCCATTGGCGTCCCAACGATCCCTGGGCGGATCGTTCACCTCCTGACGCCAGAGCGTCTCCCGGAGGCGGGTTGCTTCGGCCAGCAGTGTCCACCTGGTCGGGCCGAACGCGCCGGCAACGCTACCTCCAGCCGCCGACGCATTCTCGGCGCGATGGCGTATGTAGTCCCCGGTGGCTCCCAGGATATCAATCCCCAAGGCCTCTCCGTAACCGACAAGCTCATAGACACGGCCGTTCTCATACTTTTCAGCGACGTCGGTTTCCTCGGTGCGATGCCGATAGCGGGCATGAATCGCTAACTCAATGCCGCCAAGCCGTCGAGCGATCCCGAATACGCCGCCGGGAGTTGCCAGCCTGATCTTACGTACGATTCCCGAGGTCGTGGAGCTGTGCTCCCGCGCTTCGTACCCGAGCGTCAGGCCAACGCCCCATTTGCCGAGACGCCACCCGGCCGCCCCCTCGAGAGTTGCCCGGGTGCGTCGCACGCCGGAACCGGAGGTGTCGGTGGTGACGAATGGGCTCGACCCGAACGGCTCGGTGGTCACCGCGCGACTGCCAGGTTCGAGCCGTTCGCGGTCAAAGGTCACCCGGCCGAGCATCGCGAATGTCGGGGAGAACCCCTTCCACGCCTGTGCGGCACCTTGGGCGAGAGTAGTTCCGTTCGGTTCGAGCGGACGGTGGTAATTGCCGCTCTGCCGGCTCCACGTCCCCGAGAAGTCGCTCCGGGTGTCCCTGGCTCCCTCAACAAGGCCCGCGGGGTTCCCGGCAGTCCAGAACGTTCCGATCCGCGGCGGACCGAACATCAGGCCGGACGTGGCCGTACCCACTCCCTCCAGGCGCCGAGGAAGGTCTGCGGAGGTTCCCAGCGCGCTCCACGTTCGCATCCATATCGGCGTGTCATGTTCCGGGTCCAGTCCGAGCGACTGGGCAGCAGCAGAGCTCGCGGCGCACCCGAGCAGAAGCAGAACGATCGAAGCGAGCCTCAGCGCCATACTACCACCGGCATGGTCAACTCCAGTCCGAACCGCATGGGTGCGAACAGCCGGGCCGTGACGGTCCGGGTTCCGAAGTTTCCAATACGGTCGAGAGTATTGAAGGCGTAGAACGACAATCGCCCGCCGGCCGGCAGGGTCTTGGCCACCTGCAACGAGAACAGCCAGTCTACCGGTCCCTTTTGTGCGTCGGACAACAGCCCGCTTCGTGGAAGGCGAAGGTCCGCATACTGAGGCGCCCCGCGCTGGACCGCCGGCACAGGAATCAATTCGCCTGCCCGCGTCAAGTATCCCGCGAAGCTCAGCGTATCCGTGGCACCGAAGTTCTGGCGGGTTTCCCGCAGTGTAAACTGAAATGTTCCCGACACGACCAGACCGGCCTGCGGCTGTTGATGTATCACTCGGGTCGTGAGGAGGAGACGATCACCGGTGCGGGTGGCGCCCTCCCAGTACGGCACCCGGGGAAAGTCACCGGTGACCTGGAACTCGGAGAAATTCGAGCGGAACTCCACGGCATTGGTCTCGAGCCGACTCTTGATGTACGACCCCTGCACCGCGATCCGGGTTCGGATCCACGGGATCTCCGGGATGACGGCAATGAGCTCCGCGCCGCTGCTTGAAAGGATGGTGTTGTTGTCTGGGCGATCGATCAGGACCGGAAAACTGTCAGCCGCGAAGGCAGGAATCTCGTAATCCGGCGGACGCCCTGTACCGATGGTCGAATCGACGATCCGGAAATGTTCCCGGAGAAATGAGGTCGGAGTGGACTGGATACCAACGCCTCCCTTGATCCGGTCTCGGAACACGAGAAACGAAACCTGCGCACCGCGGTGCCCCACGTCCGCCTCGAACCCCGCCTCCACCTTGTCGGCAACCGAGTATCCAAGATTCGGATTAGTCTTGTCGACGATTCTGGTGGTGAGCACCGCGAGCCGCTCAGCCGGGTTGTTCGCGAAATAATTGACGTTGATGAGATCGTAGTATTGCTGGCCTGGATAGAGGCTGGCGAGCGCGGGCAGCTTGGCCAGGCGACCGCCGCCAACCCGTAGCCGGAACGACGGCTTTGGGGCTAGCTCGATATTGAAGCGCGGTTGGACCGACTGGTCTCGAACTCCCGACAACCAGCTCCGTCCGTCGTGCAACAGGTCGAGCCGGAGCCCGGCCTGCGCCGAGAGGGTTCCCTCACTTCCGACGCGCCGGCTGACCCGCTCGTCCACATACAATCCCGTCGTCACGATCGGCGGAATCAGGTCGAACCGGCGCGGACGATCGAACCCGTTCACTCCGTTGAAGCTGATCTGGGCAGGAGAAGCAATGTCGAAGAGGTAGCCGGGGCCTGCATTCCACTCCCGGCGAAGCTCGACGCCGGCGCGGAACGTCTCTTCGCGAGCGAGCCAGTGCGGTTCGCTCACCAGCTCAAGGCGATTGTAGAGAAACCGCGGATCGCCCTTGACGTCAACACGGGCGTTGTAGATCCCCCCGAGGAACTCGCCGACCTGGCGGCCTTCGGTGAGTCGATTGGTAAATGGCAGCGCGCCAGTGAGCTTGTTTTCCCTCGCGAAAGAGCGCTGCCGAAGCGATTCGAACGCTGAGGTCAGCTCCAGGCGCGCCTTCGTACCCAGGTCAAGCCGTCCCCGCTCCGAGACACGCAGGCCACGGTCCCGACTCATTGACTCGAACCCGGGAAAGAGCGGTCGCTCGGGAAGGTCCTCGAGAATCTGAAAACCGTCGAACCGGGTATCGAGGCGGACCCGCCCTTTCTCGAGGCGATGGGCAATCTGGAGCGAGTAGCGGCTGGACTCGTCGTCGGTCTGCCCCGGTGCGATCCTGGTGCGCGCCAGGTCCAGGGTACTGGAGACGGTATTGGAATGGCCGAGCGCCGTGCCGCCGACGGCGCTCGCCTCGACGGTCCGGGCGTCGAGTCTCGTCAGGACCTCTGGGTCAATGCTCCCGGCCCGGGTCTCCACCAGCACGGCGCCCTGCGTCAGATCGCCAAAGCGGGCCGAGGGAATGCCGCGGATCACCTCGACTCGCTCGATGGTCGAGGCGGGGAGCCGTCGGAGATCAATGCCGCCACCGGCGGAGGTTGAAAAGGAGAGCTCGCCTCGTGGCCCGAGGGACTGGAGGTTGGTGTTGTTGGAGATCGGGACGCCGTCGAGGATGATCTGGGTGCCGAAGGAGGCGAGGCTGCCCGCGCTCGGCTGGGCCGCACCCGGGCCGTTGCCCCCACCGCCCACCGAGATCGGCACCGAGCGGAGCCCGAACTGCTGCACTCCGTCGAGTCCGGGTGGCTGGAGCGGGACGCCGGGAATGAGCTCCAGCAGCCCCTGGAGCGAGGCGGCGGACTGATTCCGGATCGCCTCATGCTCGATGACCGAGGCCGTGCCGAGCTCGCCCTTGGCGCGGCTTACCGGATCCGCGGTGACGGTGATGCCGGGGAGGCTGAGCGCGCTCTTGGCCATCACGATGTCCTGCACCAGCGATCCGGAAGGCGGGATCGTGACGGAACGACGGACCGGTGCGTAGCCTATCCGGATCGCCCGGATCACCTGGGGGCCAGCCGGGACGGTCTCGAGGCGATACCGGCCCTGGGCGTCGGTCGTCGCGGTCAGGATGGTGCCTTCTATTGAAACGAGAGCCTGCACCAGCGGAGCGGAACCGTTGATGTCCAGCACCCGTCCGCTCAGGGTGGCGCCCTGTGCCTGAAGTGAAGAGGCGGTTACGAGGAGTAATGCAGCGAGCCGGAGCTGACGCATTGAACCGGGCTCAAATGGCGAAAGTATCTATAGTTACGCTGGCAGAGGCGAATACGCCAGACATCGAGTCGAACGCGCTAAAATGCTCTAGGCTGCCTGGAGCGTGTCGTTGTAACTTCAGGGAATGTCGCTATCGGTCCGAAGGAGTACGCGATTGTCACGACTATCGTCTGTCTCATCGCGAGGAAATGCGTAGCGGGCCTTCAAGGGCCGTCTTCCATCCGGAGGACGGCCCCTTCCGCGTTTTTATGGTACGAATTCGTTCGCACCTGTCGCGAGGTGAAACGGTTATGGCTCATCGCGGCTCTGACGCGAGTTTGGGCGCGTGTTACCCACTTGCGCCTCTCGGAGCGCCGAGCCGATACTATGGCCATGCCCGCCTCGAAGCACTACACCGCCGAAATGGTTCGGAATCTCCCGGAAGACGGCAACCGCTACGAGACGGTGCATGGGGAGCTGCTGGTGACCCCGGCGCCGCGCGCGCTGCATCAGCTGGCGTTGAAGCGGATTCTTCTGAGGCTCGGCAACTACCTGGAGATCCACCGAATCGGCGAGCTGTTTTCCTCACCTGCGGACATCTCCTGGGACGAGGACACCCTGGTCCAGCCCGACCTGTTCGTGGTGGAAATGGGTGAGGCTCGGACGCTGGACTGGG